>CAZKHP010000075.1:0-2530 GCA_964552695.1 uncultured Staphylococcaceae bacterium
AAGACGCCCAAAAAGTCATCGACTTGCTCAACGCCGATTTACCCTCACTCAAAGAAAAATTCCCCGCGATTCTGGAAGGACCTTCCGTCATCGGCATTACCAAACTGGATTCCAGCAGCGTGAATCTGATGGTGACTGCGTTATGCAAAAACAATCAACACTATGGTGTGGAACGAGCCTTAAGAGCCCGAATCAAAGAACTTCTCGAGGCCAACGGCATCGAAATCCCGTTCCCCCAAGTCGTCGTTCATATGGAAAAAGAAAACCGGTAATCCCGGTTTTTTTGTGGTTGATTTTATTTTAGGTTCGTGGAATGACACAGCCTTCGTCGTCGTTGGCCGCGGCATTGACATAATTGCTGACTTCAAACGCTACCATGGAAGAAGCATCGAAAGGCGTCAAATAATCTTTCGAATGAATGGGAGTGGCGCTGGCTTTCATAAGCCAAGCGGCTCTTTTTTCTTTTGGCAAGATCACCGGCATGCGGTGGTGAATCGGTTCCATCACCTCATTGGGCGTGGTGGTGATGATGGCGCATCCGTATTCTTTTTGCCCTTGGGCATTCCAATAGGGCGCCCAAATCCCGGCAAAGGCAAAAATTTCTCCGGTCTTTAACGAGACGTGCATCGGAATTTTCCCATGGTCAGTCCGTTTCCATTCGTAAAAGCCATTAGCCAAAATCACGCAACGGTGATTTTTAAGAGCCGACGCGAACGAAGGTTTTTCTTCGATGGTTTCCGCTTTGGCGTTGATGAGTGCATGCGGTTCGTCCGGTTTGCCTATTGGAAAACCCCACGTTAAATAGCCGAGGCGGTTTTTCGTCCCATCATTCACGATGGCCAAGACTTTTTGGCCGGGAGCGATGTTATAGCGCGGCAAAGACAACTCGGGAATCAAGTTCTCGATATCATATTCCAAACGGACATGTTCGATTAACTCGTCTTCACTCACCGCTAATTTATAGCGTCCGCACATAAAATCTCCTTTGCAAAAAAAGCCGATAAGTCGGCTTTTCTTTGTTTAGATTTCGATGAAATTACTTTTGTCGACGCCACACACCGGGCAAACCCAATCTTCGGGGATGTCTACGAATTTGGTTCCGGGCTTGATTCCGCTGTCGGGATCGCCTAAAGCTTCATCATAAATGTGACCACATACTTGGCATTGATATTTTTTCATTGGTATTCCTCCATTTAGTCTATATTCTTATTTTACAACATTTAATCAAGATTCAAGGGATAAAATGCTTTTCAATCATTATGGTCTAGAAAAGAAAACCCCCGAACCCTCGGGGGTTAACTGCGAAGATGATTAATTATAGGGAACCGGAAGATCATTCGTCGGGAAATCACCGTTGCTGTCGTAGCTGATATCCATCGAGGCATCGATTTCACTGAGAATGTAGGTGTAACCGAGAGCATTGCCGTCCATGTCGACATCGGTTTTGTAGAACCATTGCCAACTGTAACCGCTGAGCTTTTCGTTGGTGATGTAGAATTTGATCGTCATTTCGGCGTCAATGTGGATGGTTCCCATATCAAAGAACGCGGAGTCGATCACTTTTAACGTGATGGTGGTGGTTCCTCCGGTCATCGGGGCTTTGCCGGTTAATGAAACCGTCAGGTTCGAATCAATCAAAGAGCCGTTCGTATCATATAGATCGGTATAAAGCGTTTTGTACATCGAATCCGCATAGGCGCCTTGAGCAAGATTCAATAAATCCGGAAGTCCGCTGAGTTCACCTACTGAGGCGGATCCCTGAACTTCGTTGGTGAAAGGAACCACATAGGTGTGTTCGGTGTCGGCAAAGGTGTAGGTTTCGGTGGTCGATTCTTCTTCGTTAACACGGGCATCATTGCCTTCGGCAAATTCCCAGGTCACGGACGTTTCGCTATTCACGCGGACATCGTTGTCGTAGCGCTTATAGGACCCATCGACTTCTTCACCTTGACCTTTGGCACCGGTGGAACCTTCATAGAGGTCCGAATAGTCTTTCGTAATGCCGTGATACGTGGCGGTCCGCTCTTCTTCGTCGTTGAGCGCTAAAACCTGAAGGATTTCTTCGCATTGTTCGGTGGCAATCGGGAGCGACAGCAAATCGCAACCTGTCAAAATTAACGTCGCAACCAACGTCATCGGCAAAAGGATCAGATTCTTGATTTTCATAAGGCCTCCCAATCGTTTTTAGGAAAAATACCCGATTTCTTCGGGGTTCCTACACTGTAAACATATCATTAATGACCGGCGAATGTTAAAGAAATCTAAACGATGTCTAGTTTTTGTCACCTAGAGGGGTATTTGTGCAAGGTATCGTTTTCCTCCTTGCGAAGCGCTTTTGGCTTGCTATACTTTGGGAGCGAAAACAACCAAGGAGAACTTTTATGAAAACACAAAAACTGATCGCTACGATGACCTTCATTACCTTTGCCGCCTTATTGGCCAGCTGCGCCACCAGCGCCCTCGATGTCCTTACCCGGAAAATCGACGCCAATAACACGACCGTGGAAAGCATGGATAACGCTCAAGAAGA
>CAZKHP010000075.1:2630-5241 GCA_964552695.1 uncultured Staphylococcaceae bacterium
GGAAAATCGACGCCAATAACACGACCGTGGAAAGCATGGATAACGCTCAAGAAGAAACTGAAACGTTCGATGCCGCCGCTGCCGTGATCACGCCTTTAAGTCTTGTTCAAGAAGATACTCTGACCGTGGGTGAAAAAATCGATATGGTGATGTCGCTTCGTGATTCCATTCGCGCCAAGCAAGTCGAAATCGATGAAACCAAAACCATCATCCGCGAAGACCTTGTGACGCTTAAAGCCGCCGTTAAACAATTCAAAGATTTGGGCTTAACCCTTAGCGATGAAGAAAAAGCTGCCGTTGCCGCCTATGGCGATGAACTCGATGGCATCAAAGTTGAGTTGAAAGCCACCGTGGGGTTAGTATATAAACAAATCGTCGAATTGCGCGGTCGCTACACGCTTGAGAACCTAGATACGATTCTTGAAACCTACCTGACCGCCGATGACGCCATGAGCGTCCGCGTCAACGGGGTAACCCGCATTGCCGCGATCATTGACGAAGTCAACACCTTGTTGGCGGTCAGGATTGGGTGACATGAAAGTAACGATCATCGAAAATAAAGACGTGGAAGAAACCGAAGTCAAAATCTACTGTAAGCAAAGAGACGCCCAAGTGGACACCATCGTTTCATCCTTGAATGTCTTGAATCAAGAAATCATCGGCAAAAAGGATGACGCCAATCATGTCATCCCTTTATATGAAATCTATTATTTCGAAAGTGTGGACGAAAAGGTCTTTTGTTATACCGACAAAGAAACCTTCGAGGTCAAATACCGGTTGTACGAATTAGAAGAGGTTTTAGCCAAAGCCCGCTTTATCCGTATCGGCATCAGTATGATATTAAACGTTGCCCAAGTAGACGCGTTTAAATCCAGTTTGAACGGCCGCATGGAAGCACGGCTTAAAAACGGGGAATCCGTGGAAATCTCACGGTCTTATGTCCCGAGTTTGCGCCGCATGTTGGGAGGACAATAACATGAAGTACATCCAACGTTGGGTTTATAGTTTCGCCATCACCAGTGTGGCTCTCATCCTTTTTAACCTCGGGGTCTATGTCCGTCTTGGACTCAATCCGGGATATATCCGCGTGGTTCTGGGGGCTATCATGATCAGTGCCTTGATTGCCGCCTCCATCACCATTTTTAAATGTAAAAAAGGCAATGATATCCTCAAAGCTTTTCTGGGGCTTCTCCCCTTGCTTCTGATCAACTTGATTATGCGTAGCATTTATGGGGTCGTGGTCTTTAGAGCCGCCATCTTCTTCTGGACGTTGGCTCTCATCTTCGTCGTTGCTTATTCAGTGGCGGTGGCAGTCGTTTCGCACAAGGCCAAACGAGAAGAAAAGGAATTGAATGTTTTGTTGAAAGACAAAGAAAAAGACGCACAAAAATAAACGAAGCGAGGTTCAAAGCCTCGCTTTTCATTTCTCGTCTTCACAAAGTCTTTCGGAATAATCGTAGAGCCATTTCATGAGTATCGGATTTCTTGCCTTTTTGGCACAAATTAACGGAATGCCGTTCTTCCAATATAAACCTGTTTTTTCAGCGTAATAATCATCCAAGGCAATGGCCACCATATGCCTCGCGGGAACCTCGGGTGAATCGCCTTGTTTCTTTTTGAACGACCAAGCCCATCGTTCCAAGCCTTTTGTTTGCTTCCAAGCCAAAGAGGTGTTCACGAGTCCCGGATCAATCGCGTAAAACGAAATTTGTCTGGCCGCAAAGCGCTTGGCCGATTCGTTCACGAATAAAACGTTCATCAGTTTGGATTGTGCATAGGCAGTCAAAAGCCAATATCCATGGCTCAGTTGGACATCTTTTTTAAAGATATGTCCGAAACGATGAGAGTACGAGGAAACCACTAAAACGCGAGAAGGTCCATTTTTTGTTAATTCGGGAGTTAAAAGTTTCGTCAAATAGAAAACGGCAAGATGGTTGATGGCAAATTGTTTTTCATAACCATCCACGGTTACTTCGCGTTGGGTGAAGACCGCTCCGGCCACATGAATCAACGCCGTCAGATGGAGCTTCTCTTGATGAAGTAGGGTAAGAATTTGCTCTGCAATGGAAACGACTTCCTTTTTGCTTGAGAGATCGCCATATACAAAGGTAAGTTGTGGATTGTTGATTTTCTCAATGAGCGACTGAGCTTTGCTCCGATTGCGTGCGACTCCGATAACAAAGACCTCTTTTTCAAGGGCTAAGCGGAGGGTGGCAAGCCCGATCCCATCGGTGGCTCCCGTGATGACGATGGCTTTCATTTCCATAGCGTTTTATCCTTGCAGTAACCCGAAACTGCCGCTCGGATGTTCTGTGGTGTTTCCAAAAGTGCTTGTTCCAAAGAAGAACTTAATTCTTTGACCGAAATCGCTGCCGTTAATCCGGGAGGAAAATCGGAAGCGGTGACATCTCCGATTTGACCGACGATGGCCACCAGCGGAATCTGAGCTTTGTGAGCATACATTGAAACGCCGTCAATGACTTTTCCACGGAAACTTTGCGTATCCAGTTTTCCTTCGCCCGTGAAAATAATGTCAGCATCTTGGATCAAGCTTTCAAAATCGATCAATGAAAGAAGCGTTTCGATGCCCCGTTTGATTTCGGCCCCGAAG
>CAZKHP010000076.1:0-3690 GCA_964552695.1 uncultured Staphylococcaceae bacterium
CAGTCAATCCGTCGATCCACGAAGCTTATACCGAAGAATTGAAAGACTACTTCCAAGATCACAGCTTGCGTGTCCATATCGATGACAGCGAAGAAAAACTCGGTTATCGCTTACGCAATTCGCAAATGATGAAGATTCCTTACACCCTCGTCATCGGCGATAACGAAGTCAAAGACGGAACGGTCACCTACCGTGCGTTTGGCCAAAAGGACCAAATCACCGTCAGTAAAGACGAGTTCCTCAAGCTCATCCAAGCCGATATCAAAGAAAAACGGTTACAAAAAGCCGAATAAGGTTTCCAAAGCTCACCCCATCGGGTGGGCTTTTTTATTTCACAAAAAGAAAAACCCCATCGCGCATGGGGTTTTCGTATTTTATTGGAAAGGGTCTTAGGCGGCGAAGTGAATGACAGCGGAACCGATATCGCTCGTGAAATTGGAATATTTCGTAACGGCATTCCATTGTGCCTCGTTGCCGGCGTAATAAATGTCTTTAATATTGGCACAATTGGAGAATGTTGAATCACCGATGGTCGTCAAACTCAGCGGGAAGTAGACCGTGGTAAGAGCATTGTTACTTTGGAAGATATCGAATCCAGTGGCCGTTATTCCTTCCGGAAGCCGAATGGTCGAGAAAACGTTATAGATGAAGGCATATCGGGTAATGGTGGTCAGTTTGATACCTTCGGCAAGAGTCATATCAGCGAGTGAGTTCGAGTAAGCAAAGCAGAATTCACCGATGCTTTCGACGCTCGCGGGCAAGTGCATAAAGGTGATGGATGAGCACTGTGCGAAGGCCCAGTTTCCAATCGAAACCAGATTCGAAGGTAGGTCAAACCCGGTGAGTGACGTGCAACCTTGGAAGGCGTACTGGCCAATTTTCGTGATGGAGTCGGGAAGCGAAATCGTTTTCAATGTTGTGCATTGTTGGAACGCTTTATCGCCAATTTCGGTCACGGGAAGACCGTTAAAATAGGTCGGGATAACCAAATCGACGACATTTCCGGCATACGAAGAAACAATGTAGGAAGCCTCATCTTCAGCAAGCGCATAAAGGGGATAGGCCGGAACAGGAATGTTGGTATATTCGATGACGATACTGGTAATAGTGGCCCCCGCGTTCATCGGATCCATGGAAAACATATCCATTTCCGCCTTAATTGAAAAGAACGATGGGTTTGACGGTAATTCAACCCGGACGCCCGAGGTAAGCGCTTGGGACATGGTGAGAGCGGTCGCCAAACTTCCGGTTTTCAAAGTAAGACCGGCGGCGTAGGTGGGGAACGTGACGGTTATCGCGACTATGGACGTAATGGGAGTCGTCGAATCGTTTGACACGGTCCCTTGTGACATTCCCGACAACTTGCAATGGTTTTCGGAGAGTGATTTTGCGCTTCCATAGTTCATTTTAAACCCATCAATCAGGGTGGAACCATTTTGAAAGGACGCGGTCGAAAGGCTAGGAGCGTTTGTCGCATCGAGCGTGGCTGTGAAGTAAACTGGTGTATCCCAAAGGGTTGGGACATCATTCACATAATGCCAGCCTTGCGCGATTTGGGTTTCGCTATAGAACAAAACTTTGGTCGTGAGGACTTCGTTGCCCGAAGCAATGGCAATTTGCGACCATTCAATCGAAGAACCGAGATAAAAAACGTGTTTAATGCTGGAGCACCCCGAAAAGGCATTCGCGCCAATCGTGGTAATGCTGGTGGGAATGATGACGGTATCGATGGTCGTTTGGTTCGAGGCAGCGTCCGCGGCAATTTCAGTAACCGGGGCTCCTTCCGCGGCCGAGGGAATCAGTAAACGGTTGCTGGAGAAATCGTTGAGTTCAAAAAATGTGGCGTGAGCGCCGTTTTTGACAAAACCGATGGCGTTCGAATACAGCTCAAACTCGGCGACAAAGGTCACATCGGAGTTTCCGAGGACCATATTAGGGGTATAGCCGGAATAGCCGACGAATGCATAACCAAGGTCGGCGACATCTTCTCGGGTCGGGTCGCTGGCAGGCAAGACAATCGTGGTCCCTTCTTCAACTTCGGACGATTGGATCACCGAACCATCGTAGTTTTGGAAGATTACCGTATGTTTGACGGCTTGACTGGAGGATGAGCTTTCCGAGGAAGATTGGGAAGAGGAGCTACTTTCTGACGAAGAAGAGCTACTTTCGGAAGAACTATTTTCGGATGACGAACTGCTGGAAGGAGCATCATTTTTGCATTGGGTCAAAATGAGTGCCACGGCAATGCCGATAATGACAACAGCAATGCCGCCCAAGGTGAGCTTCTTTTTTTTGTCCATTTTATTTTTTTCTCCGTGAGTTTACGTTATTAAGTATAACCCAGCGCCTAAGCAAGTAAAAGCATTTTTTATTCGATGGTAAGCGGTTTTTTGAAAGTTTGAAGTGGAAAAACTCCGAAGGTGTTTTCGCTTACTCGTTTTTGTAAGCTGGTAAGTAAAAAGTCGCTGATTTACTTTCATAGAACAAGGAAATTTTGGAATAAAAAAGCGAGAGGGCGGAGGAAACGAAATTTTTAAAAAATATGCGTGTTTGGAACTTCCTGAACACGTCAATAAAGGAATAAAGATAACCTACCGGAGAAAATTGCTATTTTGATTGACAGAGGGAACCTACGATGCTAAGATAAACACGCAAACAAAATACGTAGAAAGAAGAGGCGCCCGCTTCTCACCTGATTCGGTATCCGAATGGGTTCATGGCTACAGTCAAAACCAATTCGTGGAATGGGCGCTTCGGACGTCCGTTTTTTATTTAGCGAGGAGTGATACTTATCAATAGCCCAATCCCAAACAACCACCGTCCAGAAAACAAAAATACGGATCTCGTCAATGAAATGATCCGGTTCCCGGAAGTTCTCGTGATCGGACCGAAGGGGGAATCCCTGGGTGTCATGGGTCGTTATGCCGCGCTTCAAACCGCGGATCGTTACGGCCTCGATCTTCTCTGCGTCGCGCCGATGGCAAAACCGCCGGTGTGCAAAATCCTCGATTACGGCAAGTTCCGTTTCGAAGCGCAAAAGAAGCAACGCGAAGCCAAAAAGAATCAGCATATCGTCGACATCAAGGAAATCCAATTGACTCCGCAAATCGGGGTTCATGACCTCGAAACGAAAGTTCGCGCGGCCATCGGTTGGCTCCAAGACGGAGACAAGGTCAAGGTTGGGGTCCGTTTCCGCGGCCGGCAATTAAGCCACGTGGAAGTCGGAGAAGAAGTTATGAATAAGTTCATCGCTTTGGTTGAAGAATTCGCCGTTGTCGAGAAAAAACCGGTTCTCGATGGCAAATGGTTATCCGGTGTTTTAGCATCAAAGGTCAAGAAATAGGAGGAACTATGTATGCCAAAAATGAAAAGCAAAAAGGCGCTCATGAAGAGAATTAAGATCAGCGGCAGCGGTAAATTAATCCGCCACTCCGCGTTCACTTCTCACTTAGCCCCGCACAAAACCCACAAACAAAAACGTCACTTAAGAAAAGCAGGTACCGTCCACCCTTCCGATTACAAGCGGATTAAGTACTTGATCCAAAAGTAGGAGGAGAACACAATGGCAAGAGTAAAAGGCGGCATCGTAACCCGCAACAGACGTAAAAAAGTATTAAAGAGAGCTTCGGGCTTCTTCGGCAGCAAACACTTACTGTTCAAGACCGCCAAAGAACAAGTCAACCATTCCGG
>CAZKHP010000076.1:3790-5232 GCA_964552695.1 uncultured Staphylococcaceae bacterium
TTGACGTAGCGATTCATATCGCGCGTGACTTGGAATTTTTTGGTTTCATCGGCTTTGGCGTAGAGTCTTAACACCACTCCCGAATCACCGAGGGATTGAACGCCTTTGTAATAGGGGCCTTCCAAAATGTCGGGGATGGCTTTTTTCATGTCGTCGAGGTGGCTGTTAAGAATTTTTTCAACCCTTTCGACATCTTCTTCATAAGCGATAGAAACATCGCAAATCGAGGGCGAAGGATTAACCGAGGTGTTGATCGTCATGCGTAAGTCAGAGTTGTTCATGACCATGACGTCGCCGTTATAGTCTTCAAATGAGGTCGTGCGGATGCCGATATCCAACACGCGGCCACGGAAGGAGCCGACTTGGATGATGTCCCCCACTTCGAATTGTTTTTCGAAAATGAGGAAAAGGCCGCTGATGACGTCTTCAATCAGGCTTTGTGCGCCAAAGGAAAGGGCTAAGCCTAAGATTCCGGCGCCGGCCAGTAAGGTCGGGGTTTCAACGCCCCATTGGCTTAAAATAAGGAAGACACCCACAATGTAGGAGCCATATTTAAACAAGCTGCGGACGATGGTCCAAATCGTCGCTTTGTGATCCCGTTTGCGAGTCAACGCTCCAATCACCAGGGCAAGGATTTCATTGAGTGCCCAAATGAAGACCAAGATGCCGAGCGTTTGCAAGATCAACAGATAATTCGTCGACAGGAAGTTCCATACGTTGAAGAACCGCCCGAGGGTATCATTGATCAAGCCACCAAAGGTGGTGTTCGGGAAGAAGGTTGCCGAGATGATCGTCAAAAGGATGATGAATCCAATGATCGATAAGACGACAATCATGCGAATCTGTTTCCGAGTCAGCTTTTTCTTTGTCATAAATGTTTCCTCTTTTCGATAAGCTTTTTACCCTTCAAAGGTATCAAGCAAACAACCATAGTAATACGTGCCTTCATAGGCTTTCGTCGTAAACACATCGATGCGGAAACTGTCCACTTCCGGCTTTGGGATGCTTGCGGTATAAATCCGCTCGGCACCCTGGCTTTGAGTCACAAACGTCCCGTAGTTGATGTATTGTTCATATTCACCGGTGGTATCCACCACGTTGTAATAGAACTCTTGGAAAACAAAGCTGGGATCGTTGACGGTGATGGTGTAATCCATGGTTGTCCCTGTATCCGTATGGTCGATTTGGATACTGTATTCCGGGAAGGTATTGAAGACGAGGTAACGGATGGAACGGTCGACCGCTTCGCTCGTATTGGGATCGGTGTAGGCGGCGAACAGATTCGCACGGTAGAACGTGAGCGGCGTGAGGCCATCCACGGTGATTTGGGCCCATTGGTAGGTATAACTGAAGCCCGAGGATTCCCAATCACCTTCGGTGACGGTTTCGGTTTGGAAGACCACCGGGATGGATTCAAGGAGCGTTTCATTGACGTCGTAAAG
>CAZKHP010000077.1:0-5096 GCA_964552695.1 uncultured Staphylococcaceae bacterium
AACATGGCTTTAGACTCGAATTCTTGCTTCCTGAAATTTTCTTTTTTGTGAATGTCATCCTTTCGTTCATCCTGATCATTCTAGGTTTCACGCAACTTCTTTCAAATAAAACACAGGAAAAGAAAATACCGCTTTCGTCAAATCGCAATCCATTCTTTATTATTTCCTTGATTCTACTGACCCTCAGCGTTCTTGCAATCCCGACGTTCCTCATCAATGCTTACCTCAATAATGAAATACTGGCCGATCGTTTTGTCACTCTTTGGGGCAATCATGGCCTAGGCTATGGAAGCTACCTGATTTTCCCATTGAACGCAGTTGTTTCTTTGCTTTATGTGTTCCTTGTTACTTTGATCACCAACAAGAAATCGAAAGAATAAAAATTACTGAGTTCTGATTTTGTAGAACCCCGCAACTTTCCGATTCCATATTTCATTAATTGTTAACTTGCGAATACCAGCTATAAAGGAGAAACCATGAAAAAGTTGATTAATCAAAAAGTCGCTACCATCGTTTTTGTTTGTCTTGGCATGATCAATTTGTTATCTCTCCAATTTGTCCCTTTCTTGGGAAGAATGAACCCGAGCGAGCAAGGATATTCTTCCTATTCTCTTTTGTTCGGCTATGGATTCCCTGCGGATTCAACCGCAGAAATTCTAATTCCAATCTTGGTTTTTGCACTTTATACCGTCTTATCCTTGGTGATGGTCATTTTTGGACTTATCAGCTTGTTTTCAAAAAAAGGCATGTTTATCAAGGCCCCTGTTTCATCAAATTAAAATCTGACCTTCATTATTTCCTTGATTCTGCTCATTGTGAGCCTTGTTGCGATTCCTGCGTTTTATGTCAATGTGCACCTCAATAATCAAAACATGCTTTATATTGACATGTGGGGATACTATGAGATTGGTTTTGGAACCTATACGATTTTCCCGTTGAACGCTTTAATTTCCTTAGGTTATATTCTCTGGGTTACATTGATGCCAAAGGGAAAAGAAACGATTTAGCAAATCTAGTAATTTATAAAATCGAGTTTTCTGTCTTCTTGGAGTTGACCAAATAGCGAAAGCCATATCTCGTATGTTTTTCTAAGGAAAGAATCGATTGACTCGCGAATTATTTAACTCTCGGATTAAACTCAATTTCTTTATTGTTTTCCTTTTCAAAAAATTTTTTTCGAAATTTCGAGTGTAAATGAACTTTTCAACCGTATTCTTTAATAAGAACATACGCTTAAATACTTCGATAAGATAAAAAGACACAGCCAATACTCACACAAGCCAAGAAAGGAAATGTCCCTGTGAAAACACTAAACAAGATTTCGGCATTACTCATTTCTGTTTTTTGCCTTTCGAGCTGCGTGGGAGGAGCAGAATTAAAAGTGACAAGAGAGCGCAACATCCGTTGGCTTTCCGAAGATGGAAAACTTCAATTTTCTCTCGAGTATGATAACGTGGAAGATACAGAAAATGGCTTCAAATTTTTTACTGGACGGGCCACTCTTGAAACTGACTCAGGGCAGGAAAAATTAATGGTCTTTGTGAATATAGCACATTACCACGATATCTACCTTATGCCTTGGGAAGATGCAATAGATTCGATTCCAGAAACAAACTGGGAAGAAAATTTCCCTATTTTGCTCAACGTCAATTTTATTAAGGATGTTTTCGGCCTATTTATTTCGGATATCACGGTTCTTGAGGGAACCGCCCAATTCAACAACACGGATATTTCCTATTTCGACGATTTCGACCAAAAAATCTCTTGGGAGCCCCTTTCAGATGACGAGAAAAACCCGCTCAATTACTTTATGAGGACTTGGATCAATGAAGACAACGGTTTGTCGTTCACCCAAGACAGCCCCAAATTATTCATCGAACAAAAACTTCGGGGAACCCTTTCAGACGAATCCCCAGTCTTACTCGCTTTTGGTGAGGACGACTTCACCCTGTATCGTTATGAAGATGCAGTGGAAGGAGATATCCTCCTTGAAGGAACCTACACTACAGCAGTTTCCTCCATTTCACTCAACGTCATTACGAATAACCTCTATCAGGAAAATCCCGGCGTCATCGTTCTTGAATGAAAAGAAAATGAATTGTTTCGATCATGGGGATTGAAAGCCAAATCATTCATGCAGCCGTTACTTTTTATTCCAATATGATTTCTTAAAGAAAGATTTGCTTATTGATACATATAAAATTCTCAGAAAAAGCTAATAAAGCTTAACCTTCAAATGAATAATAGAAAAAAGAATCCTCATAAATTTTTTTCCCTACTTTTAGCATTCGGTCTTCGGATGGTTTTTTCATATCAAGATAAAAACCAACAAAACTCTTGTCCTCGCCATCATCGTCAAAAATGGTGTGCCTAAACATATCGATATAAAGGTCGTATTCTTCTTGGGTAACCCGATGGCCATAACCATAAGAATAACGATGGACTAAGTTCGGGTATTGAGAATCTTCCCAAAAAGAAAAGCCTGTTTCTGAGGATTGATCCGAAATCAACTGCATATAGCGAAAAGAAATTATGATGGTCTCTTGATAGTCGTTTGGAGAACAACCAAAGCATAAACACGTTAAGAAGATTACTGAGCAAAGCGAGATTTTCTTCATGTGTTGCCCTTTTTCCATTAAGTACATCATATACTAAAATCACTATGTGCATAAAATAGCCAACCCTTTTTCCAGAAAAAACGAAGCAGAATGCTTCCTAATTTTGAATGTTTCGGTCTCCTTTTTTTCGGTAAATACTAAACAAAATGAACCGGTCAAGGCCTTTTTCAATGTTTTGTGAAAAAAGTCTTTAAACACAGCATCATCGGGTTGCTATGTTATCTAGCATTCCCCTTTTATTATTGATATAATAGCGATATACGTTGAAGAGACAGAGTAACCGGAGCTTCGTCCAATAGGGAAGAGTGAACAGTGGAACCACTCAATGACACGAAACCGGCGAATTCACCTTGGAGTATCGGCAAGTCCCGTTGGTGGCGTTAACACCTTAGTGCGTATTCGTTTACGAAGCAGGATGGCACCACGGCGATGAGTCGTTCCTCGGGAATGGCTTTTTTTATTTTTTAGGAGGATTATATGGAAAACACCGATTTAGAAACATTGAAAACGTCGGCTTTAAATGCGATTGCGAAAGCCTCGACGATGGACGAAATCACCCTCGTCCGAAATGAGTACTTGTCGAAAAAGTCGCCCCTGATGGCGCTTCTTGGCAAAATGAAAGACCTCGAACCCTCGCAAAGAGCGGAATACGGCGCAAAAGTCAACGCCGCCAAAGCGGAGATCTCTAACGCCCTCGACGCCAAGGTCAAACTCCTTGAGGCCAAAGAGCTTCAAGCCAAACTCGAAAGCGAGAAAATCGATCTCACGCTTCCGGGCACCAGCGAAGACCAGGGCGCCCGCAATCCGTTCTACGTCATCAAAGACGAAATCACGGACATCTTCCTCGGCATGGGCTATGAAGTCGCCGAAGGACCCGAAGTCGAAAGCGATCATTTCAACTTTGAACTGTTGAATATCCCCAAGGACCATCCGGCCCGGGATATGCAAGATTCCTTTTATATCGATGACAACACCCTTTTACGGACGCATACCTCCCCGGTGCAAGCCCGGACGATGCAAGCCAAAAAGGGTCAACCGATCAAAGTCATTTGCCCCGGCAAAGTGTACCGCAGGGACGATGACGACGCGACCCACTCGCATCAATTCGCCCAAATCGAAGGCCTCTTGATCGATAAGGACGTCAACCTCGGTCACCTCAAAGCGACCTTAGAGCTTTTTGTTAAAAAAATGTATGGCGAGAAGCGTCAAATCCGTTTACGCTCGTCTTACTTCCCATTCACCGAACCCAGCGTTGAAGTCGATGTCTCCTGTGCCGAATGCGGTGGCAAAGGCTGCTCCGTGTGCAAAGGCACCGGTTGGATTGAAATCCTTGGCGGTGGCATGGTCCATCCCAACGTTCTTTCCATGAGTGGCTATGACCCGAAAGTCTACCAAGGCTTCGCCTTCGGCATCGGCATCGAACGTGTCGCCATGCTCCGTTATGGCATCGAGGATATCCGTCGGTTCTATCAAAACGATCTCCGTTTCCTCGATCAATTCAAGAAACGCTAAGGAGGAAAAATCATGAAAGTCAGTTTAAAATGGCTCGCGGAATACGTCGATATTCACGGCCTCAGCCCCGAAACCATCGCCGAGCGGTTAACCTTCGCCGGCATTGAAGTCGAAGAGATTTTAAAAGCGGCCATCGGTGATCATTTGGTCATCGGCCACGTTTTAGAATGCGTCAACATGCCCGAAAGCGACCACCTTCACATCGTTAAAGTCGATGAAGGTCCCCGTTACGGCGTTCAACAAATCGTCTGCGGCGCGCCCAACATCGCCCAAGGCCAAAAAGTCATCGTCTCCCGTCCGGGCGCTACGATTGCTAAAGGCAAAATCACGCAAACCGTCATTAAAGGCGTCGAGTCGAACGGCATGGTCTGTTCCTTATTGGAACTCGGCGTGGACAGCAAATACCTCAGCCAAGCGCAAATCGACGGCATCGAAGTCCTTCCTGTGGACGCTGAAGTTGGCAATGAAGATGTACTAGCCTATCTCGGCCTGGATGACACCATCCTCGATTTGAAACTTCTCGCCAACCGCAGCGACTGCCTGTCGCTATTAAACGTCGCCAAAGAAGTCGGCGCCCTCTTCGATCGTCCGGTGAACCTTCCCAGCGTCACCTACGCCAAAGGCCGTCTCACCGACGCTAAAGTGGAAACACTCACCAAAAAGTGCCCGCAGTTCAGCATCAAAGTGGTGCGTGGGGTCAAAGTCGGCGAATCCCCTGATTGGTTGAAGAACATCCTTCGCTCGCAAGGCGTGCGGAACATCAATAACCTCGTCGATATCGGTAATTACGTCATGCTTCTCACCGGGCAACCCTTGCATATGTATGACTTAAAGAAACTTCCCAATGCCCATTTCGTCGTCAAAGACGACTATGAAGGCCAACTGGTCGCGCTGGACGGACAAAGCTACGACGTCCAAAAAGGCGATATCGTCATTACGGTGGACGGTAAACCCCGCTGCTTAGGC
>CAZKHP010000078.1:0-5049 GCA_964552695.1 uncultured Staphylococcaceae bacterium
GTTGCGATGAAATCGGCTTATTGGTTTTCGATGAAATTCCAGGTTGGCAGTTTATTGGTCAAACTCCCTTGTGGCGCCAACGCTTTTTGGACTTCGTTTTGAAGATGGCCAAAAAAGATTTCAACCATCCTTGTGTTGTTTGTGAAGGGGTCCGAATCAACGAAAGTCCTGACGACCATGAACTCTATGTTCAATCCAATAAGATTTTTCACGATTACGATCCGAGCCGTCCGACGGGTGGTGTCCGCAACTTCAAGCACAGTGAGTTGCTCGAAGATGTTTATACCTATAACGACTTTTTCCATAATGGACCCAACGAAGGACTTGAAAACCCTAGCAAAATCCATCCAAAACACTCACCCTACCTGATTACCGAATACAACGGTCATATGTATCCGACCAAATCCACCGACAACGAAGATATGCGGGTCAACCAGACGTTCCGTCATCTCAATGTTTTAAATTCCGTCTTCAAATATTCCGAGGTGTCCGGAGGGATTGGTTGGTGCTTCGCAGACTACAATACTCACAAAGATTTTGGCTCTGGAGATCACATTTGCTATCACGGCGTTTGTGATATGTTCCGAATCCCCAAATTTGCCAGTGGGGCTTATGCTTCGCAACAAAATCGTTTTCCGTATCTGGAAGTCATATCTTCAATGAACATTGGCGAACATCCGGAGGCTATGCTTGGAAAGACGGTCGTGTTAACGAATGCAGACTACCTGGAGTTCTACAAAAATGACCAGTTGATTAATACGTTTTTCCCCGACAAAAAACGGTTCAAATATTTACCCCACCCGCCCATTGTCGTTGATGATTATATTGGTGATGCAGTTGAGAAAAACGAAAAGTTCTCTAAAAGAGATTGCCGCGCTCTAAAAGAGGCATTGCGACTTGCAAGTTTGCAAGGATTTAATCACTTGCCGCTTAAAACGTACCTTTCCATCGGATGGCAGATGTTAAAGAACCGTTTGAAATATGATGACCTTGTCCGTATGTGGAACACCTATGTTTCCCATTGGGGTCAAAAGCAAGTGGTGTATACCTTCAAGGCATATTCCAACCAAAAACTGATTGCCACCAAAACCATTGGACCGGCACTTAGGTTTAACTTGAAAGCATTCGCCGACAAACAAGAGTTGATAAACGATGAAACCTATGACGCCACACGGATTGTCGTCAAACTGGAAGATGAATTTGGCGGCATTGCTCAATACACGCCCTGCGTAGTCCATGTTGAAGCAGAGGAAGGTTTAGCCATTCTTGGCCCCAAAGATGTCTCCTTGGTGGGTGGTTCGACGGGTATTTATGTTCGTTCGGTCAAAGACTTTAAAGGTCCATCCAAACTTCATCTCGCTACTTCCGATTACGGAAGCATTACTCTCGAAATCACCGTCAAATAGCCCATAAAAAAAGGTCGGCGTTACAAAGCGCCGGCCTTTTCATTTAAAGAATTTCTTTGCCTTTTTCGTCGAAGTGCGGGTTTTTCGGTCCGATTCTTCCGGAAGCGATGTCCGCACGCATAAGGGCGTACTTCTTCTCATCGATGGTGTATTTCTTACGAATCAAAATGTAGGCGGTCGTAAATAGCGCCATCGGGATGACGCACATACCAATTTTCAGAATGGTCATCCCATAACTTCCTAAGTCGCTGTTTTGGAAATCGAAGATGAGAATGTTGGCTTGCGTGACGCGGTCAATATCCGATAAGGTCGTGTCGACCTCAAGCTTTGAAATTTGGCTGCTGAGAGTGTAAATGCCACTGGCAAACAAGAACAGGTAAACAATACCTTGTTGCATCGCACTGCTGACTTTTGCGGTCAGAGGACGGATTGCATTGATGACTCCCTCGCGGCGATCGCCGTTTTTCCATTCGTTGTATTCGATGGTGTTGGTCATCATGACCAAGAGGTCAAGGTAGAAGATGCCCGAGCCGACGAAGATGAAAATACCAATAAGGGACAGGGTAACGATGTGAACTGGGATAAAGGTGACAGTGCCGATATCACCCACAAAGAAGAATAGGGTATAGCCAATGATCATAGCGATGAACGAATAGGTCAAGAGTTGCGAACGGTTCCATTTTTTATTTAGCAATGGGAAGATGGCTTGAGCAAGAATCGTTCCGATAGCGTAGACAACAGTGAAGATGAACATGTAACTTCCACCCTGCTCGTAGTCAAACGAGAAGTAAAAGTAGTTGAGACCGAACGCATTGAGCAAGGCACTGCCGAGATAATAAACGAGAATAACAATCAGAATAACGCCGAGTTGGTTGTTCTTTTTCAAAACTTTGAACATTTCCAAGACGCCTGCTTTTGGTTGTTTGGCTTCTTCCTCTACATTCCGTTCATGCTCTTTGCAGGTAAATACAAGCAACATTTGAGATAAGAAGAAGATAATGGCAACCACGATGGCAATAGTGTTGTACATTCTCACAGCGTCACCAGCAATTAAGACAGGAACAAGACCGCCGACGGCGAAGGCGCCAATACTGGCGGCGACCGAAACCAACGTGGTTAATTGGGTTCGTTCTCTCTCATCAGAAGATAAGCTTGGGAGCATCGACCAGTATGCAATATCATTGAACGTAAACGTGATTTCCCAGACTAGGTAGAAGACTCCGAACAAAGCGACGAAGGCCCATCCGGAAGGTCTTAAGGTAAACATGAGCGCTAAGCAGATGGAATTGGTCAACGCGCCGATAAAAATCCACGGTTTGTATTTGCCCCATTTAAAATGGGTATTCTCAATCAAACTTCCAATCATCGGATCGTCAATTCCGTCCCATAAGAGGCAGAAAATCATGATGACGGCAATGACGCCCATCTTCAGTGCGTAATTATCACCGAGGTCGATGGCGTATTGAATGTAGGTCATGAAGAAAAGGTTGACCATCGTGTAAGCGGCATCTCTTCCGATGCCGACGCCTGGATAAACCCATTTGGTCCAGGTTGGGACTTTATCTCCCGAAAAAGTCTTGTTCAACTTCATTATGTTTGATCCTCTCTTTCGGATAAACCGAAATGTTTTCATTGTCTATTCTAAGCGTTTACATTGCCTTTGACAAATGCAAAATGGTTAGAATTAGAAATAAAAATTCGTTGTTTTTGAAAAAGGGTTATAGGTTATAATAAAGAAAGAATTGTGCGCGAGGTATCATTATGGACATTAAAAAAATCATAAGTTCTTTAACTTTAGAAGAAAAGTGCGCACTTTTATCTGGAGTTACCTCGTGGGATACCGCAAAGATCGATCGTCTTGGAATTCCTTCGACCAATTGTGCCGATGGCCCTTATGGCCTTCGCAAAGAAAAACCCGTTTCGGAAAAAGATATTCTTGCTCCCAGCGAACCCGCGACCTGTTTCCCGTTATCCGTCACTCTCGCCAGTTCATGGGACGTCGAGATGGCTCACCGCATTGGACAAGCGTTAGCGGAAGAGGCCATCGACCAAGGCGTTCAAACGGTCTTAGGTCCCGGCATTAATATTAAAAGAAGCCCACTTTGCGGGCGAAATTTCGAATATTTCTCGGAAGATCCGTATTTGGTTGCTCAATTAGCGACCGCGTTTGTCAAAGGGGTGCAATCCTTAGGTGTTGGCACATCATTAAAGCATTTTGCCGTCAATAACCAAGAGTTTAAACGGATGATGATTTCCAGTGAAGTGGACGAACGTGCCCTCCGGGAAATCTACCTCTATGCGTTTGAAAAAACCATTAAAGAAGCTCAGCCCTATACGGTCATGTGCAGTTACAACCGCATCAATGGTATTTTTGCCAGTGATAACAAATACTTGCTGACCGATATTCTTCGTAATGAGTGGGGCTTTAAAGGCATTGTTTTATCCGATTGGGGCGCTGTGAACGATCGCGTTTTAGGCGTTTTGGCCGGTCTTGATATTGAAATGCCAACCTCTGAGGGAACGTTTGACCGTGTGGTTTTAAAAGCTCTTCAAGAAAACAAAATCATGGAAAGCGACGTCGATGAATGTCTTGAACGGATTTTGACCTACGTCGATAAAGTGACGGAAAACAAAGCCAAACGGAAAGAGACCAAATGCAACTACGAAGCGCACCATAAACTGGCACGCGAAGCGGCGGCCAATGGTATCGTGTTACTTAAAAACAGCTTCAATTTGCTGCCGATTTTAGGTAAAAAGAGTATTGCCGTCGTCGGTTCCTTGGCCAAACACATGCGTTTTGAGGGATCTGGCTCCAGTCAAGTCAATCCGATGCATATGGTGTCTTTTACCGAGGTCTTAGACCAACAAGCCATCAAATACGATTACGCCCCTGCATATGGAAACAAGAAAACCAGCAGCGACGACCTTCGTAAAGCCGTGGAAATCGCCCGTGGCAAAGATGTGGTTTTGGCATTTATTGGTCTTACCGAAGACTACGAATCCGAAGGCTTTGATCGGAAAAATCTGGAACTTCCTCCTTCTCACAACAAATTGATTGAGGAATTGGTGAAGGTTAATAAGAATGTCGTTGTCGTTTTATCGATTGGCTCACCGGTGACGATGCCCTGGATTAATTCTGTCCCGTCAGTCGTCAACCTGTATTTAGGCGGTGAAGCGATGGGCGAGGCAGCTTATTCAGTCTTATTCGGTTACCTTTCGCCGAACGGTAAATTGGCCGAAACATTCCCGTATTCATTGGAAGACAACCCGACCCATCATCATTTTCCCGGCGGGCCCAAGACGGTGGAATACCGAGAAAGCATTTTCGTTGGCTATCGTTACTATGACCGGGCCAATAAAAACGTTTTATTCCCCTTTGGCCATGGTCTTTCGTACACCAAATTCGAATATTCCGATTTGAAGTTCGACTCGAAGGAAGTCCGAAACGGACAACTCAAAGTCAGTTTTACTTTGCAAAATGTGGGTGCCTATCCTGCCACCGAAATTGTTCAACTCTATGTTCAAGATACGGAGTCGACGATTTTCCGAGTGGAAAAAGCGCTCAAACGTTTTGCCCGCGTTTTCTTGAAACCCAACGAAAAGAAAGTCGTCCATTTGGATTTGGATGCCACAGCCTGGCAGT
>CAZKHP010000079.1:0-5001 GCA_964552695.1 uncultured Staphylococcaceae bacterium
TTTTGCCCATCGTCAATGGCGAAATATAAAGACACTTGGTATTGATCTTGGCTGAAGAAGGTCAAAACCGGAGTTCTTAAACTATCGTCATAAACCGCAATTAAATACGCTTCGGCGGCGGCAATCGTATCGCACGTCGTTTGCGGTGTACCGATAATGCCTTTATCACCGAGCATATATCCCAACGGAAGCGCCACGGAAACGCAGACGACCGCGGTTCCCACGTATGCTAAAGTCCGCCACAAAATGGGACGTCCTTGATAGGTCTCCTTTGGGACTAAATTGAGTTTTTGTTTGAGCGCATCGGGTGCTTTTTGGTAGGTGAATTCACGCTTGTATTCACGAAGCATTTTTTTAATGTTTCTATTCATTGAAGTCTTCCTTTCGGGCCCGCTTCTTGAGTTTGGCGAGAGCCCGACCATAAATTCCTTCGACAGAACGGTGGGTTTTGTTTTTCAACGTAGCAATCTCGGAAAACGGCAGATTGAAGTATAAATGCAAGAGGATGATGTCGTATTCAGAGGCGTTAATGAATTTGCGATAACGGTTCATGAGGGAAGAAAACTTGTCGTCTCCCGGAAGTAAGGGCTCCTCGGAGGATAGTTCATCCAAATCGCTTTGAATCAAATCGGGACGTTTGCTTCGGACATAATCGTAGGCAAGGTTTTTGGCAATGGTGACTAAGTAAAATTTAAGGTTGCGCGTGGGATCGAGGTCATCGGTGTGGTTCATCAAGTGGATGAAGGTTTCCTGAGTGAGATCTTCCGCATAAGCGGTATCGCGAATAATAAACAAGATGACGTGATGAACCAAACCGGCATAGGCCTGGTACACAAAGTCAAAAGTTTCTTCTTCACGCTTTTTTAAGCCCAGGATGATTTGCTCGTTGATGTTCATGATAATTGAGTTCCGTTACTTATTTACTATATCACTCCCACCCCTTTCTTTTAAGAAGTACCATTCAAATCGTTGTTTTTTGGGTTTGTTGGAAAGGAAATCCAAAACTTCCTTTCACTAGATAATACGGTTGAGGTCTCCGTTTACACTCGAAAAAGATGCACAAACGAAAAAAGCCGCCCTAAGAGCGGCTTCTTCTTTTGCTATTTAGGCGAACGTCACGCCGATATACGCGCTGAATGAACCCACGCGGACGGAATCGGTCGATGTCGTATATGTTCCGACGATCGTGGTGAAGTAAATCGTGTAGGACGTTGTTCCTGAAAGCCCGTCATAAGATAAATCGTAAAGCGTCAAGCCTTTGGGAGATTCTCGGCCGTAAGTATCATAGAAAACTTCGGTCGCATCGGCAATGGCCAAATTGACTGCGGTTAACGGGGATTTGATGGTCAACTGCCAGGTATCGCCCGAGGGTGTTCCGACCAGGTCATAATCCTCTCCGGTATATTCGTTACCGGCGTAGCTTTCCACGAAGATGAGACGGTCGTAGTTTTCCGCCATCATAGCCGAAAGATCGTCAATTTCGTCGGTGTAATAGTAAAGGTCGACGTATTCGGGATTATCGATGATACCCGTCGGAGCAAAACCAAAGACCGTTTCAAAATCTTCGTAGGTAAACCCTTCCGGCAAGAGGTCAATCCGGTCATAGCCGACTTGCCCGCAGGCAATCACGAGACTGAAAATTTTGCTTTCTTGCTCGTTGGTCAGCGGGGTATCGGAATGAACGATTTCGCCGTTGTCGATCATGCCGTATTCCGTCAGTAAGCGTTCAAACCGGTTGTTGAGCGAGAAGGTCGTGATACCGACGATGTTGATCAAGGGGAAGAACATACCCACGACTAAAGTCGTGACAAGAAGCGAGGAGAAGGTCTGTCCGGTGCGCATTTTAAATGGATATTTCTTTAAAACATAGAGAACCGTACACGCGACGACCCACAAACTGGCGTAAAGATAAACGGAATTATCCAAGGTAAATCCGTCTTGGATGACCGAACGGATCAGTTCGACATAGAAACCAATCATGATCGCGGAAATCACAAACGGCCAGAGACGGCTGAACAAGTGAATATGCGGAGCTTCTTTGTTGAACGGTTCGAGGACAAATAAAGTCAACAATCCCACCACCGCCGTGCCTAAAGACGCAATCATATAAACATAGGGATAGTAATTGCTGTTAACCGTTGAGGTCACGACATAGACGATCAGAATCAACGAGAAGATGGTGACGATCGGAAGAATGATAAACGAGAAAACCGTTTTCCAGATTTTGTTGTAATGTTCGATACCGAGTTCGGTGTCCATTTCGGGAATAAAGCCTAAACCGACAGGCACCGCGACCAAGCCGATAATGCTAAAGAGAAGTTCCATATAGAAAAAGGATGGCATGTTGACTTCAAAGAGCGCTTCAATGCTGGAAAACACCGCGGTCAACCCACCATAAAGAACCGCGCTGTAAAAGACGGTCGCAAAAAACTTGCTGGCCAAGAAAATAATGTAGGTTGAGAGGTTTTCCCTTTTCGGGAAGTAGGCAACCACCAGTGCGGCTAAAATGCCGATGATCCACAGGGTGAGATGACGCATCATCTGGAGTCCTTCATTCGGGCTGAAGTCTTTCAAAAAATAATACGCGACGCCTAAACCCAAAACCACAAGAGTCATTAAGTACTTCCAGTATTTGGGCATTTTCACGCGTTCCAATAAAAGTGTTTTAAAAATCAGGAAAGGCAAAATCAGCCAACACACGGAAACAATTTCTTCAAACGGGAATACCCCGAAATCAATTTCCATATTGATAATCGAAAGGATGACTAACAGCACCGACCACACGATGGCATCGGTAAATCGGAAGAAGCTGCGAATCAAAGGATCGATCAACGCGGTTTTAAAAAACGAAGCCAATTTGTTCATATGGACTACCTCTTTATTTTCATTTTACCATTGTTGGCTTGCCCCTCCAAGTTTTGACAAAAGCGGAAATGTGTCTCACCTTGTTAAGTAATTAAGCCAAAACTTAACCGATTTTTTAAAGACAGTGTGTAAGAAACTTGTAAGAATTTCCCCTAGCATTCAAATTTCTCATTGTTAAAATGAGTCCATGCAGGAGAAAAAACCAATGAGAAAAACCTTGATATGGACGGTCGGGACGGTGTTTTTCTTTTTCGTCGTTAGTTTTTTTGCTTTTGAAAAAACAGGGACCGGAAAGATTGCCAACGCCGACTTATCGTATACCTTAACGCTTAATCGTTACAACAGCCCAAATTTCACGGGAGATGGCTCTTTGGAAGGCCCTAAACAGGTTTTGTTCAATTACCATTCGGTCAGTCCCTCGGAAGGCAACCACGTCACTCTTAATGAGGGGGGTTATGTTGCCAACGATGCCACCACCCGGATTACCAGCGTGACCTACGTGGAAGCCGTGTTCACCGGAAACCTTGAACTTCGTTTCGGAGCGGATGCGTCTTCGCTAACCTCGATTTATACGCCCGTCTCGGGTGATTTATTGCCTATCGCCAACACTCCTTATTACTTTCAAGCCATATCAACGACCGGAGTAACGACCTTGACCAGCCTGACTTTTTACTATTCCTGTGTCCCCGCCGCTCCCGCCGAAAGTGCCAGTTTCCGTCTTTCCGAAGATGGCACCTATTACATCGTGACCGGCTCGAATAACAATGCAGAATCCGTGGTCATTCCATCTGTATACAAAGGGCTTCCTGTCAAAGAAATCGCCAAGTTAGCTTTTGCCTATGACGACAATTTAACCTCT
This sequence comes from uncultured Staphylococcaceae bacterium, assembly GCA_964552695.1. Classification (GTDB taxonomy): domain Bacteria; phylum Bacillota_I; class Bacilli_A; order RFN20; family CAG-826; genus CALMWE01. The sequence continues at coordinate 3,725 of CAZKHP010000079.1, forward strand.
GTGGTCGTACCTGATTCAGTGACCACTCTGGGAGAAGGCGTCTTCTGCGGCTCCCCTTTATTGACAAGCGTGACCTTAGGAAATGGCATCACCGCCATCCCGGATATGGCCTTCCAACAATCGGTTTTAACGAGTCTCGTCATTCCTGAAAGCGTGACCTCGATCGGATTTTCAGCTTTTTCGGAAAGTGAATCGCTGACCTCGTTGAATCTCCCTTCGAACTTACAATCCATCGGTGATTTGGCGTTTTACGGGTGTTTGGGTTTAGAGACTTTATCACTTCCTACCACGCTCAATCATATCGGCGACATGGTTTTCTTAGGAACCCCATGGCTCTATGCTCAACAACAAGAAAATACTTTGGTCATCTTTGATGAATTTCTCATCGACGGCCAAATGGCATCCGGGGACGTCGTGATTCCCGATAACATCACCCACATTACCGGCGGTTCCTTTACTTTTAACACCGCAATCACCAGCGTGACCATTCCCGCATCCGTGGATTCCATCGGCATTTGGGCGTTCAACTCCGCCTCTTCGCTCACCAGCGTCACTTTAAATGAAGGACTGACCACCATCGGTGATGAAGCGTTTGCGATGTGCGAATCGTTGAACGCACTTTCTATTCCGTCCACCGTTACGTGGATTGGGGGAGATGCCTTCAGCGGTTGCCCCTGGTTTGAAAATGCCCTTCTGGAAACACCCATCATGGTCATCAACGATATCTTGGTCAACGGACGTGCAGTAACCGATGTCGCCAATGTCCCCGCCGGCGTGAGAGTCATCGCTCCGAAAGCGTTCTCGAGTTCCGCCCTCACCGGAATCAATCTTCCCGACAGTCTTCAAATCATCGGTGAAGAAGCCTTCCTAGAAGCCACCTACATGACTTCCGTGACACTTCCTGATTCCGTGACCGATTTACGCTATGGCGCTTTCGAATATTGCAGCAGCTTACAAACCGTCGTTTTATCCAGCCAGATCGACCGTATTCCCATCTTTGCTTTCGCGGATTGCAGTTCATTGACCTCGATCAACTTCCCGGTGGGTCTCACCGCGATTGAAGACTCCGCGTTCTCGGGATGTTCCTTATTGACATCCGTATCGCTTCCCGAAGGTTTGACCTTCATCGGCGTCCGCGCATTTGAATACTGCTCGGGATTGACGTCGATGACGCTTCCCAGCACGCTAAAGCAAATTGAAATGGGAGCCTTCTCCTTTTGCACCTCATTGACCTCCATCGTGATTCCGCTCAGCGTCACCTATGTCGGCGACTTTGC
>CAZKHP010000080.1:0-4913 GCA_964552695.1 uncultured Staphylococcaceae bacterium
ACCTTTAATGGTACGGACGTGGACCACAATCGATTTGCCGCTTTGTTTGGCCCGTTTGAGGGCTTTATCCAAGGCTTTGAAGTTGTGGCCGTTGATGGGACCGAGGTAACCAAAGCCCATTTGTTCAAAAATGTTATCCGGCGATAGGTGGCGGAAGATTTTATCCTTCATCCAGGCGGTGACTTTGAAGATGCCATAGCCGAGTTTGGTGCCAAACATCAACCGCTTGTACGAAGCTTTGCTTTTCAGATAGCCGGGAGAGAAACGGATGCGTTTGAGGAAGCGCGATAAGGCGCCGACCGGTTTACCGATCGACATATCGTTATCATTTAAAATGATAATGACCTTGTTATGGCCCATGCCCAGGTTGTTTAATGCTTCAAAAGCCATGCCGGAAGAGATAGAGGCATCACCGATGACGGCCACCACATGATAATCTTCGCCATTAAGGTCCCGGGCGAGCGCCATCCCTTGAGCCGCGCTGATCGAAGTCGAGGAATGCCCTGCTTCAAAGGCGTCATAAGCCGATTCGGCCCGTTTTTGGAAGCCGCTGGTGCCGTTTTTGGTCCGTAACGTATCCAATTGACGGCCGGTCAGGATCTTATGGGTGTAGCTTTGGTGGCCGACATCGAACAAAATCTTGTCATGGCGGATATCAAACGCCTTATGAATGGCTAAAGTGAGCTCCACCACGCCGAGGTTACTCGAAAGGTGACCCCCGTTACGGGCAGTCGCTTCGATGATTTCCGTGCGGATGTCGCTGGCCAAGTCCACGAGTTCGTCTTTGGACAAGGCTTTAACCATCAGCGGGTCACACATATGTTTGATATCGTACTTTTTTTCGGGCATAAGCACTCCAATATCGACTAGATAACTACTAACTTTCGACTATTGCTTTTTGTTAGTGACTTTGTCACTACTCAAAATCTCGGTAATTTTCTTCTCGGCATCGTTGAGTGAGACCTCCAACTGCTTGATAATGGCTATGCCTTCATCAAACAACGCTAACGATTCGTCTAAAGGAAGGGTTTTGCTTTCCATCGTTTTGACGATGACGTCCAAACGGGACAGTTGGCTTTCAAAGTCGACTTTATTCTTTTCCATGGTTTCGGACTTCCTTTCCCTCAACGGTACTGACAATTGTACCATCTTTGAGGACTGTTTTCATCTTTGACGACACCGCCACTTCCGCGATCGAAGTAAGAAGTTTGCCTTCGGCATCGGTAGTAAAACTGTAGCCGCGATTGAGGATTGAATGGGGGTTTAACGCGGATAGTTGGGTTTGTAAGCGGACCTCGGCGGCTTTCTGCTCTTCATAGCGGGCATTCATGCTCCGGATGAGCAGTTCTTTTTGGTGACGGATTTCGGCTTGCTTCTCGCGGTACATCGAAGCCGGATCCGTGAAAATCGGCCTGTTTTTATAGTTTTCGACGGTTTTCTTGAGGTTTTTGAGCGTTTCCGCCATCTGATTCTCGAGCCGTTCTTCGGCGTTCATCAGTTTCGAAAGGACATCGCGCATATCGGGAACGGCGGCTTCGGCCGCTCCGGTTGGAGTAGAAGCACGTTTGTCGGCGGCAAAGTCACAGAGCGTCACATCGACTTCGTGTCCGACCGCGGAAATCACCGGAATACGGCTGGCGGCCACCGCACGGACAAGACCTTCGTCGTTGAACGCGGATAAATCTTCGTTGGCGCCACCGCCACGGCCGAGGATAAGCGTATCCAAAGGATACGTCTGCGCAAGTTCGAGCGCTTTCCGTAAATCTTCCGGAGCCCCCTCGCCTTGGACCAGGCTGGGGAAGAAGTAGATATCAACGATTGGGAACCGGCGATGGATGTTGACGAACATATCGCGGGCGGCCGCACTGCCTTTACCGGAAATGATACCAATGGCGTGAGGGAAACTCGGGAGCGGTTTTTTCCGGCTTTCGTCGAATAAACCTTCACTGGCAAGCTTCTTTTTGAGTTTCTCGAGTTCGATGAGTTGTTTACCCACCCCGAAAAGGCTCATTTCGGAGACATAGAGCTGATAAATCCCGTTGGCGGGATAAATTGACACCGAGCCGATGGCGAGGACTTCATCCCCGTCTTTGACGGGGAAATCGAGTTTTTCGGCTTCACGCGAAAACATGACCGCCGAAATTCTCGAGGTTTCGTCCTTCAACGTAAAATAACAATGCCCGGAGGCGTACTTTTTAAAGTTAGAAACTTCACCTTTGAGCGTAATGAAGTGAAGCCCCGGAATATCGTCGAGCAGGGTTTTTAGGTAGCGATTTAACCCACTGACCGTATAGAACGGGGTGTTTGGCTTCATAAGGTCACATCCAAGATGGCATTCACGAATTTATAGTCACCGTCATCGAGGTAGCGTTTGCTGAGTTTGACCGCCACGTCGATGATCACGTTCTTTTCAGAGTCTTGCACATAACGGGCATGGGACACACTGAGAAGCAGAATCGCTTGCATCAGACGATTGAGCCGGGAAAACTTCCACTTCTTCATGTTTTTTTGTAGGTCGTCGATGATTTCTTGTTGGTGAATCAACGCTTTGATTGTGACTTCTTTCAAGAACACGTCGATTTCTTCGTAAGGGACTTCCAAAAGGTCCACCATGATTTGTTGGATGTCATAATCCTGGCCCATGTTTTGGAACGTGAGGGCATCGTAAATCAGGATCATCGCTTTTTCATGAAGACTGTTCCGTGATGTTTCCATAAGTGACCCTCCTCGCGTTATGTATTGTATCATAATTACGGGAGAAGACCAGTAATTTTAATATTCTATTAAACTTTATGAAACTTTTTTTCGATGGACATGACTTGGTAATAGAAGAAGATCGAAGCAAACGCCGCAAACATGAACATCACGTGCACCACCAACATCGTCCAATAGCTTTCGCCATAGGGGATAAAGAGGAAAATCGCGATGAAATCTAAAAAATACAGGGCGGCGCTGATGATAAGACAGGCGCGATTGCCCATGTTGGCGAAGATGCCTAAAAGGGCAAACCCGATACCGCTGGCAACGGCAATGCCGACGATGGATAAGCCTAGCCATACATTCGATAATGCGGTATTTTCGATCAGTAAACGGAAAAGAATTTCGTTAAACGCATAGGAAAGCGAGAAATCCATGGCTCCGGTCCGTAAAACGGCGACTAACGCCGAAACGATGTTCAAAATCCCGGACCATAGGATGAACATCGACATCTTCTTATATTGACGAACCGCCCGATTATGGGCGGCTTCGTAGGTAACGACGTGTGTTTTTTGTTTCTTCATAGGGAAAGTAACATTATTCAATGTTAGCGACTTTGATGTTGATATTGAAAGGAACGAGTTCGGTCATCGACGAAAGCGCACTGGCCACTTCTTCTTGAATCTTGAGACAGACTTCATTGATGTTGGTGGCTTTGGAGATGCTCACGGCGATGTCGACATTGACTTGCCCGTTACGGATGTGGCAAACGATGGGACGATGCAGGTTGAAAAGCCGTCCTTTGGATTTGCTGACGGACGCTCCTTTGACGACGTTGGTAGCCGCTTCGGCGATCTGATAAAAGACCAGATGGGAGATGCCCATCGCGCCGTTACGGGTGTAGTTTTCGATGTAGACGTAATCCGCCATAACAGGTTTCCTCCTCGATGGTCTTATTATAGGGAATTACCCTGTATAAAGCAAACAATCCGCACGAAATTTTTTCGAAGTTTTTATGACAATTTTGTGATTTTTTTCAAAATTTTCGGAAAAATCGGAAAAAAACAACGAACTTTTTGAAATTCGTGTCAAAAAAACCATTTTTCCAAAGAAAAACACCTCCGAAAAGGTGTTTCTCAAATTTGTACATTTTCTAAAGGATCGTTTTGACGAGGCCGACGACGTGTTCGACAGTGAAACCGAACTTCTTCATCGCATCTCCGGCGGGAGCGGACGCTCCAAAGCTTTCCATGCCATAGACGTGCTTGGCGTATTTATGCCAGCCAAACGGCGAGAGCATTTCAAGGGCAAGACGTTTTTCGTAAGCGACACCGAAGACGCTTTGTTTGTAGAACTCATCGTTTTTCTCGAAGAGTTCCCAAGACGGCATCGAGACGACGCGGACGTTGACGCCCGAGGCCCAAAGTTGTTCTTGCGCCGCCACGGCCATGGACACTTCACTGCCGGTGGCTAAGATCGTGGCATCGAGTTTGGCCCCTTCTTTTTCGAGGGAAATGACGTATCCGCCATGGGCAACACCCTCAAAACTGCTTTGCGGCATTAAGGGGAGCGCTTGACGGGAAAGTATCAATGCAGTCGGTGTTTTTTGCGCGAGCAAGGCGATTTTCCAACCCGCCGCGGTCTCGTGCGCGTCGCAGGGACGGATGACGGTCATGTTGGGAATGCTCCGAAGCATCGCTAAGTGTTCGATCGGTTGATGGGTCGGGCCATCTTCGCCTAAGGCGATCGTGTCGTGGCTGAACAAGTAAATCGCGGGAAGTTGGCTGATGGCCGAGGTTCGGATCGCGGATTTCATATAATCGGAGAAGACGAGGAATGAGCCGACGTAGGTTCTTAAGCCGCCGTGGAGCAACATCCCGTTTTGCGCGCTGGCCATCGCAAATTCGCGGATACCGAAGTTGATGTTACGGCCTTTGCGGTTTCCCGGAGCATAGTCGGTTTCGCGGGCAATCGTGGTCATGACCGATTTGGCAACGTCGGCCGATCCTCCGATGAGGTTACTGACGGTTCCGTTGAGGAGGTTAAGCACCGCTTGGGAGGTGTTCCGGGTGGAATCTTTGAATCCCGGGGCAAATTCGGGAAGTTCTTTGAATACGAACTCGCTGACATCATGTTTGATCATTTTCACGAAGCGTTCGCCTTCTTGGGGATGGGCGCTTTGGTATTTGGCTAAGCCGGCGGTCCAATCGTCATAG
>CAZKHP010000081.1:0-4835 GCA_964552695.1 uncultured Staphylococcaceae bacterium
CGGGATAGGCCGTCGCGTAGTAAGCACGGAAAAGCAATGAATTTCCGTCGATGATGAGCAGCTTATGCATCGTTAACCCTCCAGTAGTCGTACTTTATCGGCGATAAAATTACCTTTTTTCTCACGGTCGGTATGACCGGTGATGATGAGTGTGGCATTCTTTTCAAGAATTTGTGAACATTCGTTGAAAACATTCGGGAAGACGACGATTTCCATGTCTCCGGTTTCGTCATAGACGGAAAGGAACGCCATCGGTTGGCCTTTTTTGGTTTTGATGATTTTCTTGGACTTTACGATGCCGGCGATGTTGAGCGTGTCATAACGGTCTTTGGCCACTGACATATCGACCACTTTTTGAGCGGCCAGTTGGTCTTTCTTATAACGAAGCGGCGACCCGCTGACCATCATTCCGATGACTTCGTATTCACGGTTGAGGTTTTCCAGAGGATCGTCTTTGGCACGGACCAGTGCGGGTTTCGGCAAGAAAGACAAATCAATCGGCATTTGCCCGTTATCGCCATGGCGCATCGAGGCAAATTGGAACGCTGCGGCAATCGAAGCGATTAATGAGGCTCTGGATTTTTCAATACGGTCGAAGCAACCGGCTTCAATCAAGCGCGTGACATGCACGGCGGAAATCTTATAAAGCGAGAGCCGATCGACGAAATCGAACAAATCGGTATAGGGCCCTTTTTGGCGTTCATCGACGATGGCTTTGACCATCGCATTCGGGACATTTTTGATTGCCGATAAGGGGAAGAGCAAAGCATCGCTATCCACTGAGAAGAGATCCGAGGAAGTATTGATATCGGGCGGTAATAAACGGATGTTTTGTTCTTTGATTTCGCTGATGTACTCGCCGAACTTGACATCGTTGGAACCGCTGGCGGTTTCCAAAATGGCGGCATAGAATTCGGCCGGATAATACGCTTTGAGATAACCCATTTGGCAAGCCAAGATGGCATAACTCACAGAGTGCGATTTATTAAAACCGTAATCGGCGAATTTATAGATGTGATTGAAGACGCTTTCAGCGTGTTTGTCGTTATAGCCTTGACGGACAGCGCCCCCGATAAACGCCTTTTGTAAGCTTGAAAGTTTCTCGGCGTCTTTCTTAGAAATAGCCCGACGGAACGAGTCGGCATCGGCCATCGAGAAACCCGCCATTTTGACGGCGATTTGCATGATTTGTTCTTGATAGACGATGATGCCATAGGTTGGCGACAAAATGTCTTTCAAGTCTGGGTTGATATAGGTCGGTTTTTCTTTGCCTTCTTTTCGGGCGGCATAAGAGGGAATGTTATCCATCGGTCCGGGTCTAAACAAAGCCAAAAGCGCGACCACATCGTCGAACGATGAAGGTTTTAGGTCTAGAATCGCTTTTTTCATCCCGGAGGTTTCAAGTTGGAATAAACCCATCGTACGGCCAGAGGAAATCAAAGAGAAAATCTTCGGGTCGGTAAAGGGAATTTCGGTGGCTTTCAGGGAAAGTTTATGGGCTTGGTTGATCATGGAGACACAGTGATCGATGATGGACAACGTTCGTAATCCTAAAAGGTCCATTTTCAGAAACCCTTGTTCTTCCAAAAAGTTCATTTCGTATTGGGTAACGCAGATACCGCTATCGAAAGACACCGGGATAGAGGTGACCATCGGTTGATCGTTCAGCACGATACCGGCGGCGTGCAATCCGGGTTGACGGATCAATCCTTCGATCTTGGTGGCTAATTTGACGATGTTGAGGTAGAACGGTTCTTTATCGACTAAATCTCGAAGTGCAGGAACGGATTTATAGGCGGTCCGTAAATCCATCTTGTTGTCGGTAATCATCTTGGCCAACAAATCGATGTCGCGGTCGGGAATCGAAAAGACGCGGCCGATGTCGCGAAACGCTTGTTTGGCGGCGATGGTTTGGAAGGTCACGATGTTGGCGACACGGTCGGAACCGTATTTCTTGCGAAGGTATTGGATGACTTCTTCACGGCGGGTATCGGCAAAGTCGATATCGATATCCGGCATGCTCTTTCGAGCCGGATTCAAGAAACGTTCAAACAGCAAATCGTATTTGATCGGGTCCACGTCGGTAATGCCCAAAACATAGCTCACCAAGGATCCGGCCGCAGAACCTCTTCCGGGGCCTACGGGGATGTTGTTTTCTTTGGCAAAACGGACGTAGTCTTGGACAATCAGAAAATAGTTGCTGTAACCCATCGTTTTGATGACGCCAAGCTCATAATGAAGACGGTCAAAATAACGCGCGTCATCCAGCGGAAGCTGACGTTGAAATAGTCCATCAATGGAGAGTTTTTCCAAGTATTCATCGGCGTTTTCTCCACTTTCGACGGGATATTGCAGCATCGTTCCCCGTTTTTGGGAAATAGAGAAACTGCAGGAACCGGCGATGACTTCGCTGTTGGTGATTTCGCTGCCGGTATAAAGTTCAAAAATCTGGTCTTCTTCATAGAGGTAATTCACACCGTCCAAAGCATCAATGTCCAAGTGGGCATCATTCGCGATGGCCTCGGTAATCGCCAAAATCAGGGCATCCCCTTTTTGGTCGTATCTGATCCAAGGGAAAGCCACGCATTCATACGAATGGCTTTGGGCGAATGCACGGATAAATTCGATGAGCGGTTTGTCATCGGCGCCGTAATTTTCAATGCCTAGGAAAAGATCGGGAAGGATTTTATTGAGATTGGCCAAATAGGGGGCAATCCCTTTTTGGTCGGAGTTGAAAAGCGTGTTGACTTTGCTTTCTCGAACCGACAAAACAGCGATGAGGCCTTCGTGATGGGCCTTTAAGAATGAAGCCGAAAGCGGGCGAAGCGAAAGTTCCGCGGTAAGGGCACATAAATTGCCGTAACCTTTTTCGTTTTCCACGAATAAGGAAATCAAATCTCCGTCCAGTTCGATATCCATTCCGGCGATGGCTTTGATGCCATAGCGTTGGGCAATCGAAAAGAACTCGGGAATGCCGTACATGACGTTACAATCGGTTATGGCGGCGCTGGTATAGTGTTTACGTTTTAAACTGGAGAACAGGCGCTCCATGGTGAAGCCGCTTTTGAGGAATGAATACGGGGAATAAATGTGGAGCGGGATGAATGCCATGATAACACCTTCTTTACTTTGTAAATCATATCATAGACAGAAAGAAAAGACAAAAAAAGGTACCATTCAAGGTACCTTTGATCGTTAGCGGAATAATTGGTCGAGAGCGTCGATGAATTGCGGTAATTCGGTGAGTTTATCGATCTTCGCGCCACTGGCTTGAGCGTGACCCCCGCCGCCGTATTGGGCCGCAACACCATTAATGGCTTTTTCTTTGCTGCGGATCGAGATTCTCCAAACACCGTCTTTAGGATCTTCGCTGATGGAACACCAAGCGTTGATGCCTTCGATGTTGGCGAACAGGTTGACGTTTTCTTTGCCGCGTTCGACGGTAATCTTGAGGTCGTTTTGCGTCTTGAGATCCAAAACGTAGTAGGCCACCCCGTTGGGCGAAACATTGAAATGGTTGAGCACGTAGGCTGTGACTTTCAAGTCATCGATGTTTTTAAGATACATCTTCTGGTAAATGTCACGGCTGAGATGGAATCCGGTGGCCAACAAGATTTTGGCAACTTCGAAGGTGTGACCGGTGGTCGAGTTATACATGAAGCGTCCGGAATCCCCGGCAATTCCCGTGTATAAATACGAGGCAGCGTCTTTGCTCATCTTTCGGTGACCCGGGAATTGAAGCACGATATTGGCAATCAATTCGCTGGAAGCGCACATCGAGGTGTTGACCAAGTTAATATCGGCGAAATCCTCCACGGCGGGGTGATGGTCGATTTTGATTTTGAACGCCGCTTTCTTGTAGCGCTCATCGGCAATACGGTTGGAATTCGCAGTGTCGAGAATAATCGCGAGGAACGGTGTTTTGAACCAAGCATCGTCCAAGATTTCCATCGGCGGGTATAACCTGGGTGTGAACGTCACATGGTCATCGCCGAGAAAGTGAATTTCTTTTTTAGGAAAGTTGTCTTTAAGCCAAACAACCAAACCCATTTGCGTTCCCAACGCATCAAAATCCGGGAGTTGGTGTCTGAAAACGACGATTCGGTCGTATTTGAGAATGGCTTTATAAATGCCCGCGTATTCTTTCGCAAAAAGTTTGCGAGCCTTTTTTAAGTCACGAGAAATGAATGTCATAGAAAAATCCTCCAATTACGAAATTATACAATAAAAATTGTATTCCACCAACTAAGAAGCTTAGCGCTTGCCGAACGTCTTGGCTAAACCTCCCGTGGCCGTTTCACGGTAAGAATCAATGAGGTCGCGTCCGGTCTCGTTCATCGTCTTCACGACCACGTCAAAGGTCACACGACGGGACTGGGCTAAATAACGGGCGATATTGACGGAGTCGAACGCCCGTAAGGAGCAGACGGCGTTGCGTTCGATGCAGGGAATTTGGACATAACCTTCGACCGGGTCGCAGGTTAACCCCAAGTGGTGTTCAAGGGAAACTTCGGCCGCACATTCGATTTGGTCGAGAGATAATCCTTCAAGATAGGCAATTGCTGCGGACGCCATTGCCGTGGCCGTTCCGATTTCGGCTTGGCAACCGGCTTCAGCTCCGGAAATCGAGGCGTTCTGTTTGACCACATTTCCGATTAAAGAAGCGACCGCCAATGCATCAATCATTTTAGAGTTATCGAGGTTCTTCGTTTCTTTCAAGAAACGTAAGACCGCAGGAATGATACCGCCCGAGCCACACGTTGGGGCCGTCACGATGATTCCGCCGGAGGCATTTTCTTCGGCTGCGGCATAGGCGTAACACATCACGGTGCGGG
>CAZKHP010000082.1:0-4715 GCA_964552695.1 uncultured Staphylococcaceae bacterium
AAGAAAAAGCAACGACCGCCATTAGGCCAAGAGTAAGCGTTTTCCATTGTTTCATGTGGTTTCTCCAAAGACGATTTTCGTCTTATTGAGGCCGCTTTATGCACTCCAAATTCCAATGTGGGGATAGGAGGGTTCATGATCGCCTCAGGTATTTTTTAAAGGGAAATCGGTTTCCCCCGTGTTCACTCATATTATAAAGAATTATTAAGAAATAGTCAAAGAATATTGTTTTCATGACTTTCGGTTTTTCGAATAATATTCGAAAAGGGCAAAAAACAGCCCTTCGCAAGGAAGGGCCGTTTTGTTATTGGAGACTACGAAATCAACGTGATGTGAGAGTTGGAGGTAACGAAGTCACCGGCACCGGCTTCGGTTCCGCTAAAGGAATAGGAACAATTGGAGATGCCCGTGGCCGAACCGTCGTTTTGACAGATCGGGTAAAGCGTATTGGCGACAGCGCCGCCCGCATTAATGACGAAGTTAGTGTGGAGATTAGTGAATGTTCCGCTTGAACCCACAAGCACGAAGCCACCAAAGGTATTGATGCCAGAGTTGATCGTTACGGTGACGATGCAATCATGGATGTTGCCGTTATTTTGGAAAGCTAATGCTCCATAACCGGACCCGGTGAATGTGCAGGAAAGGTTCACGTTACGAACTTCGGATACTGAACCAAGAATGTTGAATAAAGGTTGACTGGCGGTGAAATTCGAAATGGTATGTCCTTGGCCTTCAAAGGTGCCCGTGTATTCACCAGCCATTCCCATTGCGCGAGTAGCTCCTCCGCAATCGATATCAGCGGTGAGATAGGCACTCTTATTGTAGTTTTCCGCTGATCCGTTAAAGAAAGCGGCAAATTGGGTGTAGTTGCTGATGGCGGTGGCGCCTTCAGGAATGATGTAACCGACTGTGATCGAGACCGGCGCAGAGGTATAAGTCACGGATTCGACGACAGCGCTTAAAGTCACTGTGAAGGTTCCGTTGGCAACGCCGACGACATTGAATTTATTCGGATTGGTCCCGTCTTGCGTGATGGTCGCATAAGTGGAATAGCCATCGCTTCCATTAAATGACCAAGAACTGACAGTCTTTCCGGAATCATAATAGGTGCCGGTTAAAACTGAGGTCTCGGACACTTGAATCGGGTTCTTGCTGACTGCGACAGTCACTTTGGTAAGGACTTGGACGCTAAGAGCAGGTGCGCTGTAAGCAATGCCATCGACGGTAGCGGTCACAGTGATCGTGAAGGAACCGTTGCTGACGCCGACGAGATTGAATTTATTCAAATCGACAGAGTCTTGGGTGACTGTAGCATAGGTTGCATAACCAGAGCTTCCGGTGAAAGACCATGTGGCGCTTCCTCCGGCAGGAATGTTGGTGATCGTGCCTGTGATGACGGCAGATTCGTCGACGGCAAATGAGGTCTTGTCGATGGCCGAAGTCACGGTTGTAAAGGTGGCCGCAACATTGGTCACTCCGGTGGAGCCCATGATATAGGGAGAAGCCGTGGTTTTGTCTGTTGCAGTTCCGGACAGTGAATAGCTGCAAGAGGTTAAAGTCCCTTGAGCGTGTTGGCTGATCGGATATAAATCGTGGCAACCATTGATGTTAGCAATAATGTCCGAATGGCAACGGATGAAGGAACCACTCGCCGGGAGCGAGAAGGCACCGTATGTGTGAGACAACGAATTTTGTAAAGTGAGTTTGACATTGGAGTCACTGATGATGCCGTTGTTTTGATAGCATAAGCCACCAAAACCGATGGCACCTTTTTGAGTGATTTCAAAGTTGAGGTTACGGATGCGTCCGGTGGTACTCACGATATTGAAAAGTGCTTTGTTGCCATTGGCAATCCAGTTTTTGACAGTGTAGCCTTGGCCCTCGATAATTCCACTAAATTCGCCAGCCATACCGGTATTGGAACGTTCGGCAGTGCCAAGATCGATATTGGCGGTCAAATAAGCGTTGGAGGCGGTATGAGCCGCTCCGGTATCAAAGAAAGCGTTAAACTCGGTCACGTTGCTAATGGCCGTTGCTCCCGAAGGGATGACGACTCTCGAACTGCAAGAGTAAGCGGCGGAGAACGAAGTCACGATCGCTTCCGAAGAGCCAGCCACGAGTTTGAAATAATCCATCGTGCTTGAAAGAGGGAAAGCGACACCGCTCGAGATGGCTTGATTGGCGCTCAGGTTGTCCGTTGTCAAACCATAACGGAGATAAAGAGTCCCTGTGAATGTCACGGTGATGGAGGACATCCCGGAAATCTTGGATGTATTTGCGAGATATCCGGTCGTAGCGTTCAAACTGACGTGAGCGCTCGCGGCTTGTTTGGCATCGTGGTAATCCAACGATACGGGATTTCCTAATGCGGTGGCGACAGACGTATTCACGCTTGTTCCGGCATACGAAGCGGGAAGGGTCGCAGGGGCATTGGCGCTGTTAAGAACATAGGTATAAGGCGATTCGCCATCGGCCTCCAAACGGAGAAAGTCGGGGGATCCGATCATGACGCTGGTTAACACACCAAGCGCAAGGGCGATGGGCAAGAAGACACTCGCGACACTGACTTTGGTTTTTCCTAAGAGTTTCATTTGTTTTCCTTTCAGCTGCCGGGATTGATGTTAGAAATCACCGCTCAAAAAAAGAGAGTCAACCAATGGATTTCCGTTTAGGCAGCTTTTCTTCCTTGAACGCAAGAAATTTGAACCGACAAACCATTATGAGAGGATAATATCGAATTAGAGAAACCGGTTTCCCTACTTACAATCCTGATTATACCACGCGTTTGATTTTTTTCAATAAGAAGATGTAAGCGTATACATAATTGAACACTATGTTGTTTTCCTATTGTTTTTCTCAACAATGAGAAAAAAACCGACAAGCGAAGCCTTTCTCGGAGATAGATTAAAATTTTAAGGGGATTTTCTTTTGTCGTTATGGCCTGAGTGTCAAAAAACTTTAAAAGTCGAAGCCTTTTGAACGTTTGACCACGAAATAACGCCCCGTTTCCAGGGCGTTTCGTTTATTTGAAGACAATGTTTTCGAGAAGTGGTTTCCGTTGTGTGTGACGAGGGCCGGGAACCGCATTTTCGCTTGGATATCCTACCGGCATCAAGGAAACCGGAATCAGGTTATCCGTAAGATTCAGAGATTTTTTGAGGATGCTGGCTTCAAAACGCATCACCCAACAAGAACCGAGACCCAGATCATGGGCCGCGAACATCAGGTGTGTCCCGACAATCCCACAGTCGACGGGTCCGCTGGAAGCACCTTCTTGGGAGGCCCATGCTTGCGTTTTGTCATAGCAAATCACAAAAACCAGGGGAGCGCCGAAACGGTTTTTCGAACACGCATCGATTTGCGCTAAAGCTTCTGGGCTTTGCATCACGTAAAGAACATAGGGTTGAGCGTTGTGAGCGGTAGGTGCCGCTTGAGCCGCTTCCAACATAAACGTGACTTTTTCTTTTTCAATGGGACGTGGCGAAAAAGCACGAACGGAATAGCGGGCTTTGGCGGTGGTTAAGAAATCCATAGGATCCCTCCTATTGCTTATCCCCGATTTGAAGCGCTTTTTGGTTCATCGGAATCAATTGTTCCTTCTTGGGGCCAAAGAAGTGACGGAGCGCAGTGATGATTGTATCATGATCGAAAAGGCCTAAATGTTTTAAATAGGTTCCGAGCACAATAATGTTCATGGTTTTGAGTTCGCCAAGTTCCATGGCCAATTCATTGGCGGGAATGCCTTTGAGTTGAGCTTTGCTGGCGGGGACGGATTTGATTAACGAGGCATTGTAAAGAATGTAGCCATCGGGTTTGACCGCTTGTGAGAACTTTATGAACGAGGGTTCGTTAAGAGCAATCAAATCATCGCATGCGGTAAAAATCGGGGAATATATCGGACGATCGGAAATGGTCACCATGCAGTTGGCCGTCCCACCGCGGGTTTCCGGACCATACGTCGGTACGAAAATGCTGTTGAGATCTTTGAGTGTCGCGGCATAGGCCAAGATTTCGCCAAGGAGCATCACGCCTTGGCCGCCGAAACCGGCGATACGAATGCGTTTAATCATGGTCGATATCCTTATAGACGCCCGGTTTGAATGTGAGGGACATCTTCTCGTCAATCCACTTCATTGCATCGGCAGGAGCCATGCCCCAGTTGACCGGGCAGGTCGAGAGGAGCTCAACCATCGTGAATCCTTTGCCCGCCAATTGGTAGGTGAAAGCTTTTTTGATGGCTGCTTTGGCTTTGCGGTAATTCTGCGGACTGGTCATCGCGATACGTTCGACATAGGCGACACCGTCGATTTGGCTAAAGATTTCAGAGACTTTGATGGGGTTGCCTTGGGTGGCGTGATTTCTGCCAAGTTGGGAAGTCGTCGTTTTTTGACCTTCCAACGTGGTTGGCGCCATTTGACCTCCGGTCATCCCGTAAATCGCGTTGTTGACGAAGATGACGGAAATGTTTTCGCCACGGTTGGCGGCATGGATCGTTTCGGCAATGCCGATGGAGGCTAAATCGCCGTCACCTTGGTAGGTAAACACAAACCGATCCGGAAGGACGCGTTTGATGCCGGTGGCAACCGCACACGCACGGCCGTGAGGAGCTTGTTCCATGTCGATATTGAAATAGTCGTAAGAGAAGACACTGCATCCGACACTGGCGACGCCGACGGTATTGTCCAAAAGATTCATTTCTTCAAGGACTTCGGCGA
>CAZKHP010000083.1:0-4664 GCA_964552695.1 uncultured Staphylococcaceae bacterium
ACCACGTCAGTTTTTGCTTCATGGTTATTCTCCCACCGCTTCGAGGCAGCGGTCGCAGACGTGATTGCCTTCCACGTCATGGAGGTCATCGAAGTAATTCCAGCAGCGGTCGCAGCGTTGACCTTGATGACGCTCCACCAGGACATCGCTGGCTTCATAGCTTTCACCCACGGGGTGATCGACTAAAGTAACACGGCTTACGATGAAATAGCGGGCCAATTCGGCTTGCCCCAGTTCGTGTAAGGCTTTACGGGCTAAGGGACCATGGACATGGAGGGTGATGGACGCTTCTTGGGCTGAACCAATAAGTCCACTGGTACGGGCCACTTCGAGCGACTTCAAGACTTCGGAGCGGACTTTGAGCACCGCGGCGTATTCGTGATGGAGATCTTCGCTGAAGGCATGCTTGATTTTAGGGAAGTCCAGCAGTTGCGGAGACCCTTTGGAAGCGGGATAGACGGTATGGAACACTTCATCCATGGTAAAGGGTAAGATGGGGTTGAATAAACGCATCAAACGGTCCACCACCAGGAAGATCACGCTTTGGACTTGCCGGCGGCGTAAGGAATCTTTCTTTTCGCAGTACAGGATATCTTTGGTGATGTCGCAATAGAAGGCGGACAGATCGACGCTGACGAAGTTAGTCAAAGCCATCATCGCGCCGGCAAAGTCAAAAGCGTCATAGGCGGCAATGACGGTGTTGGTGACTTTTTCTAAGGTCGCCAGGATGTATTGGTCCACCCGTTCGAGGGAGGACGGGGTATCTTTCTCAGGATCAAAGAAACCCTCCTCGCCATCGGCTAAATTGCCGAGCAGGAACTTAAAGGTATTCCGGATTTTACGGTACGTTTCGGAGGTGCCTTTAAGGATATCTTCGCTGATGCGGACATCGTCTTGGTAGGCCGCGGTGGCCGCCCAAAGACGAAGAATATCGGCGCCGAAAACGGCGGCCAGTTTGTTCGGATCAAGGCCATTGCCTTTGGATTTGGACATTTTCTCGCCTTTACCGTCGGTGACAAAGCCATGGCTGACGATTTGTTGATAGGGCGCCACACCAAAGACGGCCACGGAGATGATCAGCGACGAGTTAAACCATCCACGGTATTGGTCAGAACCTTCCAGGTATAAGTCGGAGGGGAATTTCATGCCGCGGTTGATCAAGACCCCGGCGTGGGAGGAACCCGAATCAAACCACACATCCATGATGTCTGTTTCTTTACGGAAAATGCCATTCGGCGAATGGGCGTTGGTGTAGCCTTCGGGTAAAAGGTCTTTGGCTTCCGAGGAGAACCAGATGTTGGAGCCGTGTTCTTTGAAGAGTTTGGCGACATGGTCAAAGACGACCTTATCGATGATCGGGGTTTCGTCTTCGGCGTAGAAGATGGGGATTGGGACACCCCAGGCGCGTTGACGGGAAATACACCAGTCTCCGCGGTCGCGGATCATGTTATAGATGCGCTTTTGTCCCCATTCGGGGGTCCACTTCACGCGGTTGATTTCGTCGAGGAGTTTGCTACGGATGGGATCGATCGAGCAGAACCATTGCGGCGTCGCGCGGTAAATAAGCGGCTTACCCGTCCGCCAGTCATGCGGGTAGGAGTGAACGATGCTGGATTCATGGAGTAACGCATGGTTTTCTTTCAGCATTTCCAGCACCACATCGTTGGCTTTTTCATAGAAAAGACCTTCGAGACGCGTTCCGGCTTCGCTCGTCATCACGCCTTTAGCGTCCACCGGGCAAAGGGTGGGTAAATGATAGCCTTTGGCGACGATGAAGTCATCTTCGCCATGGCCGGGCGCGGTATGGACCGCACCGGTGCCGGCGTCATCGGTGACGTGTTCGCCGACGATGACCACGGATTCACGGTCGTAGAAAGGATGCTTCGTGGTGACATATTCGAGCTTCTTGCCTTTGAAGGATTTAAGAAGCGTGCATTCCTTGAAGCCGATTTCTTTTTGGCATTCTTCCAAACGGGCTTTTAAAAACACCAAACGTCCGAGTTCGGTTTGATAAAGGCCATAGTCGAAACTGGGATGGACCGAGATGGCGAGGTTGGCGGGAAGTGTCCATGGGGTCGTGGTCCAAATGACCATTTTATCGCCTTGGGAAAGGACTTTTTTACCGTCCACCACCTCGAAGGCGACATAGATGGCGTGGCTTTTCACGTCGGCGTATTCGATTTCGGCTTCGGCAAGGGCCGATTCGCTGCTGGGGGACCAGTAGACCGGCTTTAAGCCTTTGAAGATGAGACCATCAAGGGCCATTTTGGCGAAGACTTCGATCTGCCAGGCTTCATAGTCGTGTTGCAAGGTTAAATAGGGATGATCGTAATCGCCCATCACGCCCAAGCGGCGGATTTGCTCTTTTTGGTGCTCCACTTGAAGTTTGGCGTAACTTTCGCATTGGTTACGGAATTCATAGACCGGCGTGGTTTTACGGTCAACGCCCATTTTCGTGATTTTGTTTTCGATGGGAAGACCATGCGTATCCCAACCAAAGACAAACGGGGTGCGGTAACCCGCCATATGTTTGTAGCGGATCACAAAATCCTTGAGGCAGCGGTTTAAAGCATGCCCCACGTGCATGTCGCCATTGGCGTAAGGCGGGCCATCATGCAGTTGGTATTCTTCGCAGCCTTCGCGGCTTTTGAGCATTTGTTCGTAAAGATGCTCTTTCGTCCAGCGTTCAACAATCAAGGGTTCTTTCACCCCGAGGTTGCCCCGCATCTCGAATGCGGTTTTGGGCATGAGCAGTGTTTTTTTCAGTTCCATAAACTTTCCTCCTAAGAAAATAAAAAGCGTCCCTTATAAGGACGCGGACGCGCGGTACCACCTTAATTCATCCTAATGGGATGCTCTCGAGGTCTCGTAACGTGAGATACGGCGTCCTTACTTTGTTGGGGAACGCACTCCGAAGGGATACCTTTGAGTTTTTCCTAGCGGTCTTACACCAACCACCGCTTCGCTTGAGGAAGAAGAATCAAAGACGTGTCTTCATCATCGGTTTAACGCGACTATTATGTCATAAGTCATTGAAAATGACAAGGTCGGCAACATTTTACGGGTTAACCTATTTTTCAAGTTGTGTTTATAGGTTAACCTTGGTGAAAGGTTTTTAAATAACGATAACGACCCAAAATGAAATCCGTAATGGCCTTTTCGTCTTCTTCAATGGGAATTTTCTTGAAGCAGTCTTTGACCATGACTTCATTGAGCGAAGGCATCGGCAATGTTTGATATAACTCTAAAGCCACGTTGTTTGTTTTGAGAAACTTCGTAAAAAGGGCGATGAAGGCATCGCTTTTGGGATTTTGATTCAGCGTCTTATTAAACGCGATTAACGCGAGGTTATTGTCAAAATTTGGGGCGAATGATAGGATTTTGCCCCGTACTTTGTCTCTAAGCAAACCATAGTTCTGGTTATGGCGGTCCGGATTGAACACCAAGCAATCAAACCACAAGAGTTGAATGTAAGCTTGGGCAATACTTGGGTGAAGGTCATAGAGGATTTTAAATACGAAGTCATAGGTTTCGTTGTCACCCGCGAGTGAAAACATCGGCTCAAAATTCATCGTATCTGCGAAGTTTTTGGTTCGGATAAAACCCTCGCTGTATTCATAGATGGCTGTGGGAATGTTCAATGCTTTGGATAGATGATAACAAAAGAGTTCGGAGAAGATTTCTTCCCTTTTCCCCGCTTTATACATCCACCACTCACCGTTGATTTTCTTCCAGCACTTTTCGAAACTGCCGATGGCGGTTAACTCCGGGCTTCCACCCATCGCCGGCAATTGCCGAATCTGACCTTTGAGCGCTAAGTCGCAAAAAGCTTCATTATCAAAGCAAATATCGGCATAGGTCAGTCTTGAGCCAGACGGTTTAAACCAGTAGTTATCGCTGATGCAGGCGCCATGGGCATAAAGGGCGATATATTCGTCTTTTTTATCCTGAATGCCGAGGATCTTCAGTAACAACCGAGCATTGGGACGGGACAAATCCAAGGTTCGGCTGGCAAGAAAGGAGGTCACATCCTGGGTGCGTTTGATATAAAGGGGGCAAAGCGATGGATCGACGAAGAAAAGCTTGCCATCGCGAAACCGCGCGGTCACCCGGTCGCCACTCATGAGGGCCCCCGTTAAGGATCGATCCCGAGAAGAAAGTTTTCTTAAGGGCCGTGTTTGATTGGCTTGCTTGAGAATCTTTTCAATTTCTTTCCTTCGACGTAACAAAGCAGAGAGTTCTTCTACTTTGTCCTTGGGAACATAGCGACTGACCAATTTTCCGTTTTCAGGATATTGCATATAAAAATAGGTCAGTCCTTTAATAACTTTTTTCGAGAGATAACCTTTAGGTAGAGTCTCCAGTTCTTGGTAGAGTTTTTCGATATCCATGAGCCCATTATACAAGGAGTTAACCTATTTTTCAAGTTGTGTTTTTAGGTTAGCTCAAAAAGCCACAAAAAAAGGGGCATAAAACCCCTTTTGATGCAGGTTTGAAAGAGAAATGCTTATTGGAATCTTTGGTTCTTCAAGAAGTCTGGGAGAATGTTGGCTTCATCATCTTCCATCGGCGGAACGTGGTCTTCACTGGGCGTCGGTTCGGTCGGTTTGAGGATGGCGGAGTTTTCGCTGCGGGTTTTATCACTGGCGACTTCACGGGCAGCG
>CAZKHP010000084.1:0-1088 GCA_964552695.1 uncultured Staphylococcaceae bacterium
TTGATGGTCATATTCGTACCACCAGGATAATAACCGGCTTGGTTGCCATCGAAATTGTAGACCTTTTCATAAGGAAGGCCCATTTTGGAAACCACGCCTTCATTGAGACCGGTCGTCGCCACCACCATATCAAACAAACGCAAGATGGCGGTCCCTTGGGTGCCTTTGTAGGTCGAAGGAATGCCGGAAATGTTATCCGCGGCAATCCGGCCTTGTTTATTCGCGGGCCCCGCTAACGGAATATAACCGTCTTGTTGGGTCATAAAATTTTTCACCGTAACGGCATCGCCGACGGCGTAAATATTCGGGTCGCTGGTCAGCATGTGTTCATCCACCGCAATCGCCCCGCGTTGGCCTAAAGTAAGACCCGTCGAGGTGACAAATTTGGTGTCGGGACGCACGCCGACGGAAAGTAACACCATGTCGAATTCATAGAAAATATCGGAAATATTGACTTTGACTTTCTTCCCTTGGGTTTGAAACGATTTCACGCCTTGGTTCAAAAGTAAACTGATATCCTTGGAACGAAGGTATTGATGGACTTCCGCGGCCATATCATAGTCCAGCGGCATGATGACATGGTCCATTAATTCGGCCACGGTCACTTGAAGGCCGGCGCGGGCTAAGTTCTCAGCCATTTCAACACCAATGTAACCGCCACCGACGATGAGCGCGGTCTTTGGTTTTTCACGGTCGATGAATTTCCGGATTTTGAGGGTATCGGGAACGTTTCGAAGCGTAAACACCAAAG
This sequence comes from uncultured Staphylococcaceae bacterium, assembly GCA_964552695.1. Lineage (GTDB taxonomy): Bacteria > Bacillota_I > Bacilli_A > RFN20 > CAG-826 > CALMWE01. The sequence goes on from CAZKHP010000084.1 coordinate 752, forward strand.
GTGAAGGCAAACCTTCAAACGGAGGGACGACCGGTTCGGCACCCGGAGAAAGAATGAGTTTGTCATATGTATCGGTAAACGTTTTTCCGTCGATGCGGTTTTGGACCGTAACTTGTTTTTTGGTTTTATCGATTGATAAGACTTCGTGGTTTACTTTGGCATCGATGTTAAAGCGTTGTTTGAAGTCTTCCGGCGTTTGCAAAAGCAAATCATCCTGTTCAGTGATTTCTCCGCCGACATAATACGGGAGGCCACAGTTGGCATAGCTGATGTGCGGGCCTTTTTCATACATCACGATGGTGGCATCTTCTTGGAGTCTACGTAACCGGGCGGCCGC
>CAZKHP010000084.1:1188-4569 GCA_964552695.1 uncultured Staphylococcaceae bacterium
CCACCACCAGCCGTTAAAGATGACACCGGTGATAAGAAGTAACGGGAAGCCGAACATAATCGCGGTCGAGGAACCGGTCACGATTTCAGTCGCTGCCGGAGTTTTGAATTCGGGATCGATTTCGCGCAGTAAGGCAATACCTGTCGAAGCCGTTCCGGTCATCGTTCCGTAGAACACCAAGAAGGCTTCTTGTTCGTAACCTTTGTAAACACGTTTGGAGACGTAATAGTCGTATCCCATCGTCACAAGAGCGCCTAAAACGCAGATGACGACCAGCGAAATGACCGAACCCCAGTTGGCGATGGCTTGAATGTCGATAGCCATGATGGAGGCGATGATCATGAAGTCGAAAGCAACACCGGAGATGCGGTTGAGCATGTAGTTGTTGGTATAGGTACGGTTCATCAGTTTTCTCTTTTTGAGCCGTTTGATCACAAATTTGACGAGGTTCGCCATAGCAATCGAGAAGATGAAGTTGAAGCCCCAGAGGAGCGGTTTGACGCTGTTGACAAGGAAGTTGACACCACTGTTATCGATGGCAATCGTGAGTCCCGTCAAAATCAACCACGTGAGCAGATACGTCACGCCGACAAGGGCGACTTGGATGGTAAGTTTGTCTACCGATTCAACCAAAGGAATCTCATTGGAGGCTTCAACATACCCGGCTTCTTGCGATTCGCTTAGGCCTTCGTTGTTCTTCCGTCTGAGTTTTCCCTTTTTGGCCATGACGTTGAGGTAAATGACCCCACCGACGCAAGCGCTGACAAAGCCCATCGTGGCAATCATCAAGCCATAGGATTGTCCGCCTTCAAAACCGGCGTTTTGGAAAATCGTGCCAATATTGAACGCTTGACCCGGTCCTTGTCCGTAACCCATCGGTAACAGGACTCCGGCATAGGGAGCGACTTTGGTAAAGATGAACGAAAGGCCAATCGTGATGACAAGGCCTAAGATGCCTTGGAGAACATAGTTGCACACAATGAAGAGACCGCTTTTGATCGGACGTCCGATGGCTTTACCGGTTTCTTTATTTTTTTCGACTTCTTTCAACCCGAGGGCAATGAAACCGAGCGCTAAAGCGTGATAGGTAATAACGCCTAAGAAGTCATTGGTTAAAATGGCAATTTCGGGAATGTTGGTCCAATCGGCAATGCCAACGAGCAAATACTTGAGGCCCAAACCGAGGAAGCCGCCAATAATTGCGGTCGGCATGAGGCTGTTACGGATCCATTTGACCTTTCTTCGGATGGCGTTGGACACCAATAAAATGGCACAAACGATGGCAATCTGTACGATGTTCGCCCAATAAACGTTATAGTCCCAAATATTGACTAGGCTCGTCCATGCTGAAGTAATCATAAATATTTTCTCCTTTTTGGATTGTATGGCGGTTTTGATAAAGCTGGAGCGTGACCAAATATTGGTAGGCGCTGACGGTGTGGTTGAATTTCACGAAGATGGTTAATTGATCGTGAAGATAGACAATGATTTTGTTTTTTTGTTGCATGGCGAAGCCCATGATGTCGTCATAGGTGAAATTTTTGATTTCTTCGTTGCGTGTGACGGTGACACCCAGAGGCGTAACTGAGAAGGTTTGTTTGCCTTTGCGTGTCCGTTTACGGGCGTTCCGGTAGGTGAAAAAGATCTTAGCGGAATCTTTCAAAACCGTATCGGGATTGTGTTTCAAGAAACTTGTCCAATCATTAAGCGTCGTCCGATTGAGTTCAATCAACGTTTGGCTGCCTAATGGGCTTTGCAAGTATCCTTTCGTGTCGTAAAGGCCGATAAACCCGCAGTGCGAGCACAGGAGTTTGTCATCATGCGACGACATGCCGAACGGTTGGTGGCAATGGGGACAGACGAACACCAAGCGTTGAAGCCCTTCTGCCCGCTTTTTGCCGACGTAGTCAATCTTTTTTTCTTCTTGATAGGCGTTAACGTAAAGTTCGCTTTTAACGACATCATTGAGTTCTTCCGCGGAGACGTCTTTATACTCTTCGGGTTGCATGATGCGTTTGATCGAGCCTGTAGAATAACCGTATTTACGATGGACCGACCAGCGCGGATCGTTAAAAGTCAATCCGTGATTGGTGAAGAAAATGACCGGACGATTGACCAGTTTGATTAACTTTCCGATGGCAGGAGGTATTGTGGCGGTTTCACCCGTCATGGTGACATTACCTTCGACGAAAATGGCGACGCTGCCTCCTTGATTAATGATGCGTTTGATGGTCGTGATGACCGCAATGTCAGGCATTGATTTGGTCTTGCCGATCGGGGCGAAGAAATACTTTAAAAGAGCGCTGGTAAAGCCTTGATTGAGGATTTGGTCGCTGGCGACATAATAAATGGGGAAATTGAAGACGGTACCCAGCAAAATCGGATCCAAGTTGACCGTGTGGTTGGCCAAAATTAAAAAAGGCCCTTCTTTACGCAACCGGTTGAGTTTCCCGTGATAGCGATAAGAGTGTCTAAAAATCGGGCCGAACACGACCCGCAAAATGCCATTAAAGAAGCGATGGCGAAACCGCACGATGGGTTTCTTTTTGTTTCTTTCAAACATGGAAGATAAACCTTTCATCTATATGAACGCACAAAAGCGATGATTTTATGATTCTATTTTAAACTAAAACCGAAAGAAGTTGCGATTTTTTTTGGGTGGGTGGTAGCAAAACGGGGGGTAGGAGGGAAAAATAAAGGGATGAATCCCGAAAAACATAAAATTACAACGGTAGATTTTCGTTGTTTTTGTGTTCTTTGTGGCGTTCGGCGTTTTTCTTTTCCAACCAACGTCCGGCGAAAAATAAAGAGACGATGACAAGGATGAAACTGACCGCGGCGCTGAACATGATGCAAAGCGTCGGAACTAAGCCGATGTTGGTGATGGCCAATTGCCATGTTTCTAAACTCAAAACCGAGGAGCTGACAAAGCAAATACCTGCCACCCCCACGCTTCTCATAACGAGGGCGATAATCCAGAACGAGGAAAATTTGTTTTTGCTAGCGCCAGCCAAGAAACAAACAAGGCTGTCGGGGAAATAAGGAAGGAGCAACGCTAAACCGATGATGGTCGGAGAGCCGGTCACTTTGACCGCTTTTTCGTAGTCTTTTTCACCGATGACCCATTTAAACGGACGGACACCGATGCGACGACCAATCCAATATTGGGCAATCGAGGCGATGAAGATGCACACCGTCGATAGAATAAATGCTTTCCACGGAGGCGCAAACAACAAAACCGACAACTGGATGAAGGCACTGCCGATATCGTGCATCGGATCCCAGAATATGGCGCTGGAGATTTCCGCCTTGGCTCACAATTGATCGTCCGTGAGAGTCAATCGGCTGTTTTCTTCCGCGACGGCAAAGCATTAGATACTT
>CAZKHP010000085.1:0-4531 GCA_964552695.1 uncultured Staphylococcaceae bacterium
ACGTCAAAACGCTGATTTTGGCACCCAATACGGATGTCCCGGAAGTGCGAAAAGCCCTAAACACCCTCGGTTTTGCCATTACCGACGAGACCATGGTGGAAGAAAAACGCCACGTATATGAAATCATCAAAGCCGAGCGCGGCACTCAAGATCTCCGGGAACTTGATCTCCTCTATGGACCAAGCCTAAGGAAAGCCAAAAGCAAAACCTTTGTCCGTCATTGGACGTCAAGAAAAGCGGCTATCGAAGAGCTTCTGAAGAAAGACATCTCGGAAAAACGCCGAGAGGAACTGTTAAACGAAAAAGAAAGGTTGGAACTCCTATGATTAAGTCACGTTCGCTTCTAGCGAAGCTGGCCAAACGTTTTCCAAAAAGCATCGCCAAAAAGTATGGCGACACCGTCGGTTTGATGTGCGGAGACCTTCCCCAAACCACCCAAAAGATCGTGTTGTGCCTTGATATGGACGACACCATCTTGGACCGTGTGCTTTCTGAAAAGCCCGATTTAATCATTACGCATCACCCGTTTATTTATAAAAGCAGGGCTAAAGTCTTTAAAAGTGACCCCAAACGCAAAGCGCTGGTGGAAGCCCTTGAAGCCAAAGGCATGTGTGTGTTGTCCTATCACACCAACTTTGACGAAGGGCAGGGCGGCATGAACGATGCCTTGGCCGAAGCTTTGAAACTTTTTGACATTCATCCCTTGATCGGTGACCCTATGGCCCGAGCGGGTGTTTTAGCGGAGCCAATGCCGGTCAAAACCTTTGCAAAATATGCTAAGAAACTACTAAATGTCGACTACGGTTTATTGATTGCCAAAGGCAAGCCCGTTATCTCGTCGGTGGCCATCGTTGGCGGCGGAGGTTCGCGGACCTACTCGATTGCCCAAGCCGAAAATATCGACCTATTCATCTCCGGAGACATTCCTCACCATGTCCGTCGAGGAGTTGTCGTGGACGGTTACAACTATTTGGATTTGCCTCATGAAATTGAACGTATCTTCATCCCCACGATGAAAAAACGGCTTTTGGAGATTGATCCGGGTTTAAATATCGTGACCATCGATCACGAAGAATTGCCAGAAGTGATCTAATTTAGATACTTTTTAAGAATTTAATGACGGTTTCGGTTGTTTCCAGCGGGGTCGAAGCGCCACTGGCGACGGCAACCTTCGAAGAAGAACTATAAGGACGGCTGTCGATATCGGCAACCGTTTTTATTTTCAGGACTTTTGCCCGCGGATGGCTCAGTCTTGCAACTTCAGCGAGCTTTTCGGTGTTGGCGGACTCCGGCGAACCGACGATGAAGATGGCTTCGACGTCTTCAGGAATATCCAAGACCGCTTGTTGACGAAGGCGGGTGGCGGAACAAATCTCATCCAGGACGCGAGCGTCGGGAAGCGCCGCGATAATCTGAGCGTGGATATGAGCTAATTCCAAGAACGACAATGTCGTTTGGTTTACAACCAAGGGACTGGGGTCTTTGACTTTGGAATAATCAAACGGAATGTCTTTTTCTAAAAGAAAGACGCGTTTTCCGAGCGAAAGCGCGGCAGTGGTTTCGGGGTGATGGGCTTTTCCGATATAGAGGACGTCATGGCCATCGGAAAGGGCGGCTTCGATGATGTCCATGTTTTTGGACACCTTGACACAGGTGGCATCGCGGAATTCGATGCCACGATCACGGGCGATCTTTTCGAGTTTCCGGTCGTGGCCGTGAGCGGTGAAAATGACAATCGCGTTGGGGTCCACACTTAAAAGCAGGGCCTCTAGGCTCTTTTCCGGATCTTGAAGGGTCTCAATCCCTTGCTTTGCAAGAAGTTCGACGACTTCGCGGTTATGGACCAACATCCCTAAAACAACGACCGGGCGGTCCGGAAATTGTTTCTTCGTGGCTTTGGCCATATCAATCGCGGAGATGACCCCCATGCAATAACCATGCGGGTTGGTCACGTGGACATTCATTGTTATCACCTATTTTTAAGTTTATCATAAACGGGTTTCGCACGCATTCGTGTATAATGAAGCGGAAGGAGAATCCTTATGCCCTCATTTGCCAGCTACGCCCTCACGAAAAAAATGATCGACGCCCTGAAAAGTCAAGGCTACGTTTCGCCCACGCCGATTCAAGACGCGGTCATACCTGCCGCCCTCAGAGGCGAAAGTCTTGTTGCCCGCAGCCCGACCGGAAGCGGTAAAACGCACGCCTTTTTAATCCCTATCATCGAAAAAATCGACTTGGAAAGCAGAGAAATCCAAGCCGTCATTGTCGCTCCTACCCGGGAACTTGCAAAGCAAACCTATGACTTTGCCCGTAAATTCAATGTTTCCTATCCCTCACTCCGCATTCTTTTACTGTCCGCCGGCGAAGAACGCTCCCGGACGATTGAAAAACTGGCCCGCGTCCCGCATCTCATCATTGCCACACCGGGAAGACTCCACGACTTAGCGGTCAAAGAGAAGGTCATCAACTTCTTAACGGCCAAGACCTTTGTCCTTGATGAAGCCGACATGCTCATGGAAATGGGCTTCTTCAACGACATCAACGTGATTATCTCCAATTTGACCAAACCGCAAGTGCTGGTATTCTCGGCGACCATTCCCGAGAAGCTTGCTTCTGCGCTTGAAAAATATGTCGAAGCCAAACAGGTCATCGAAGTGTCCGGAAAAGAGATTACTGCCGGTAAAGTCCGTCATTATTTCATCGACACGCGGCACCGCGACGTCAAAGAATGCGTCAAAGAGTTCATTCAAATCAAAAACCCGTATCTTTTACTCATTTTCGCCTCCAAGAAAGAAACGGTGGAGTCGATTTACGAATATCTCCGTTCGCAATCCATCAAAGCGGCGATGATCCATGGCGACCTCGAAGTCCGTGAACGTAAAACGGTGATGCGGAGAATCTACGCCAACGAATTCAACGTCATCGTGGCCAGCGATATGGCCAGCCGCGGCATTGACATTGAAAATGTCAGCGACATCCTCAACGTCGACTTACCCAAGAACATTGAATTCTATTATCACCGTGCAGGACGGACCGGCAGAAACGGTAAAGACGGCCAATGCTACACCTTCTACGATAACGACCAAACCACCGGGGTCCAAAAAATCCTGGACATGGGCACCAAAGGCTCGTTCCTGATTTTCAAAGACGGTGAACTGGTGGAAGGCAAACCGATTGTCCCCGCCGCCCCGAAATTCCGCAAGAAGAAAAACCCCGAACTCGAAAAAGAAATCAAAAAAGCGGCCGGCATGGCGTCTTCGAAAGTCGTCAAACCGGGCTATAAACGCAAAGTCCGCGTTGCGGTGGAACGTGCAAAAGCACGCCATCGCCGAAAAGTCATCAAACGCGATATCCGCCGGCAACAAGTCGAACGGTACAAAATGCAAGCAAAGGAGCCCAAAGAATGAGTGAACCTTTAATTATTGGATCTCATGTCAGCCTCGAAGCCCCCGATTACTACTTAGGCTCGGTCAAGGAAGCTTTAAGTTATGGCGCCAACACGTTCATGCTCTATACCGGCGCGCCGCAAAATAGCATCCGCCGTCCGGTGTCATCCTTAAAAGTGGAAGAAGGCAAGGCTGCCATCAAAGAAGCCGGTCTTGATCCCACCAAAATCATCGTCCACGCCCCCTATATCATCAATTTGGGCAATACCATTGATCCCAACTTGTTCGAAGCCTCGGTGACGTTCTTAAAACGTGAACTTGAACGCGTTGAAGCCTTGGGCTTAGGCATTCTCGTCCTTCATCCGGGCTCTCACGTCAAAGCCGGAACGGAAGCGGGACTCAATCAAGTCGTGCGCGGCCTAAACGCCGTCATGGCCGATGACAAGACTCACGTCAAGATTGCTCTCGAGACGATGGCCGGCAAAGGCAGCGAAGTCGGTGCCACGTTTGAAGAAATCCGTTATTTGCTCGATCACGTTGATAAACCCGAGCGTTTCGGTGTCTGCATGGATACCTGCCATATCAGCGATGCCGGTTACGATATCACCGACCCCGATGCCTTATTGGCAGAGTTTGACCGGGTTGTCGGACTGGACCATGTCCTGGCGATGCACGTCAACGACAGCAAGAATGTCCGCGGTGCGCACAAAGACCGGCATGAAAATCTCGGGTATGGCGAATTAGGCTTCGATATCCTATATCGCTATGTCAGCCATCCGCGTTTAAAGAATGTTCCCAAGATTTTGGAAACACCTTACTTCAACGACAAACCTCCGTATAAAGAGGAAATTGCCATGCTCCGTGCGGGAAAATTCATTCCCCATTGGCGCGATGCGATGTAACAAAAAAGAGGCTTTCGGGCCCCTTTTCCTTTATAAGGAATCGATTTCTTCTTTTAATGCATTGAAGGCGTCGGCTTCTTTGACGGTGCGGATGATTTTACCTTTTTTGAAAATCACCCATTCGTGTTTGCCTCCAGCGATGCCCAGGTCGGCGTTTTTGGCTTCTCCCGGCCCGTTGACGACGCAACCCATGACGGCGACCGTCACGGTCTTATGACTTTGTTCCAGGTAACGGAGAGT
>CAZKHP010000086.1:0-4502 GCA_964552695.1 uncultured Staphylococcaceae bacterium
GGCACATCACACTTTCAAGTTCGGCTCTCTTTAAAGGATCTTTAGCTAACGCCCAGGGTTGGGTTTCATCGATGTATTTGTTGGCGCGTGAAATCAGTTCGAAAACACCGATGAATGCTTCCGTGATCTTTAGATCATCGTTAAGGATTTCATAGTCGCGGATGGTTTTTTCGGCCAATAAACGTAAGGAGGCATCAAACGGCGTGACATCGCCTTTATATTGGGGGACGACACCTTGGAAGTATTTTTCGATCATCGCCATGGTACGGTTGAGTAAGTTACCAAAGTCATTGGCGAGGTCCATATTGACCCGTTCAACGAATTGTTCCGGGGTAAATTGACCATCGCTTCCGAAGATGGTTTCTCTCACCAAATAGTAACGGACCGCATCCACGCCATAATGTTCGATTAAGGGGAAGGGATCCACCACGTTGCCCTTGGACTTGGACATCTTGCCGTCTTTCATCATCAACAAACCGTGGACGAATAAACGGTCGGGTAAACGAAGACCTAACGCCATCAAGAACATCGGCCAATAAATCGCATGGAAACGGGTAATGTCCGCTCCGACCACATGGACGATTTCGCTTCTTGGATCATTCCAGAATTTTTCAAACAGCTCGGGATGATCGGAATCATAGCCCAGGGCGGTGATGTAATTGGTCAACGCATCGAGCCAGACATACACGACGTGTTTGGGATCTTCTTTGACAGGGATGCCCCAGGAGAAAGAAGTTCTCGAAACGGATAAATCTTCAAGTCCCGGTTTGATGAACGTATTGATCATTTCGTTCTTGCGGGATTCGGGGGTAATGAATTTGGGGTTGTCTTCATAGAACTTCAACAACCGGTCGACATACTTCGAGGTTTTGAAAAAATACGTGGCTTCGACGTCTTCATGGACTTCGCGGTGGCAATCGGGACATAAATGCTCGCTTCCCACTTGCGTATCGGTCCAGAAGGATTCGCAGTGCGTGCAATACCAGCCTTTGTATTCGCCAAGGTAAATATCGCCTTGAGCTAACAGGCGGGAGAAGATGTCTTGCACCACTTTCGTATGACGCTCTTCGGTCGTGCGGATAAAGTCGTTATTCGTGACTTCTAACGCCACCCACAGGTGTTTGATGCCGACGACAATGTCATCTACGAAGGTTTGCGGGTCTTTTCCGGCCTTCTCGGCGTTCTTTTCGATTTTCTCCCCATGTTCATCGGTTCCGGTGAGAAAGTACGTGTCAAAGCCCCGTAAGCGTTTATAACGGGCCCAGGTATCGCAAAGTGTCGTGCAGTAAGCGTGTCCGATATGAAGACGGGCACTGGGATAGTAGATTGGCGTCGTGATGTAAAATTTTTCTTTCATAGTGAATAACCCCTATCGTTACTATTGTAAACAAAAACCGTCATCTTGCGCGATGACGGTTTCATTTTTATCGTCTTATTTGTTGAGACCGTATTTCTTATTGAAGCGGTCAACACGTCCATCGGCTTGGGTAAACCGTTGTTTGCCGGTGTAGAACGGGTGGCAATTCGAGCAGGTATCAACACGGATTTCTTTGAGTGTTGAACCGGTTTCGAAGGTCGATCCGCAGGACACGCAGGTCACGGTGCAGGTGTGATAAGCCGGGTGAATTCCTTTTTTCATAAGCGTTTTCTCCTTCCGCCTTGGACCACTGAGCGAGTCCAAAGTAAGTCGCTTGACTATCTTATCATTAAGATAAAAATAATGCAAATCATTCGTCGGAGTTTGATTGAAAACCGAAAAAACTGGATGGATTGGGGCCTACATTCCTCCGGAGAGACCCAGAACGATCGCATGGCTGCCATACGCCAAGAAGAAATCCTGAATTTCTTTTCCGTTACCAAAGAAAATGTAATGATGGGCATCGAGTTTTCGGACCAATTTAGGGCCATGTTCGCTGTTGGCATGATAGAGCGACAGCCCTTCATTGTCTAAATGCACGATGATTTCGCGTTTGTTGTCAAGGGCAAAGGCGGGTCCGTGTTGGCTGAGCAGTTTTTCAAAAAGCGCTCGTTTCGTTTCGGGAATACGGCCGGATTGAGAATGCATGATTTTCACATCCTCAATATGCGAAAGGCGGATGCTTCGAGGCGACAAGTCGGACGAGTCCTCGTTTTTTTCTGTGATATCCACCATCAGACCGACCAAGTAATTAAAGGCGCTGTATTGATCAAGAGTCAAGCAATAGGGACAAACCAGATAGGTGCTATGTCCCTTGGCCGTCAGTTTTAAACGGAGTTTTTTATCAATGGCCTCGCGAATGATTTCCATCGTCTGTCGATAAAAAATCGCTTCCCGTTCGTGATAGGGTTTACGGGCATAGTCTTCGAAAATGGCTTTGAGATAGGTTCCCACGTTGTTGTTGTAGTAACGATCGTCTTCCAAGTCTTCCAAAATCCCTTGGTTACCTTGGTTGACGCGGAATTTCCGCCCCTCCCCTTTGGGATAGTGGGTGGCAGCGCTTAAATAGTCATCCGCGCGAAGGCTGATGACGGCGTCATAGATCCGCTCTTTGACCGGAAGGTTCATCCAGTTTTTGATTTCGGGAAAATCGAAGATGTAATTGAGCTGTTCCCTTGCGGGGGCCATTAAAAACGAAATCGTCGCTTTGGATTCTTGGTAAAAATTGGCGAAGACCGTATTGAGGAATCCGGATAAGGAGGAAGGCCCCTGACCATTGAAATGATGCCTGTCGGAGTCTATGACGGCCCAGGCTAAGGAGCTTAGGTTAAGATGTTGCTTAAAGCCGGAATGTTGGTCTTCGCTCAAAAAGAATCCCATGGTTTTATTCCCTTTTTCCGTTCTGTTAAGTTAAGTATATCCCATTTGACCGTGCAAATGGGTAAAATTTTGTATATCTTAAAACAAAACTGGAATAACTTTATGCGATTCCATCGTGGTTTTCAACAAGCTTGCTTTAAAGCCTTAACTTTTAAGCAAAAAGTAATAAATTTGTAATAATTAAGCTTTGAAATCGGTTTTAAGCGACCCGATTTGGTAACCGAATCCCCACCGCGTGAGGATCAATTTGGGGTCAGCGGGATCGTCTTCGAGTTTCAGCCGCATGCGGCGGATATGCACATTGATGATGTTGCCGTTTTTGATATTGCCATAATCCCACAGCAACCGGAAAATCTCGGTTTTGGTAAAGACCCGTTGCGGGGAATTAACCAAAAGTTGAAGAATCGAGAATTCGGTCTTTGTCAACGCCACCGCTTTGCCGTTTTTGGTGACCGTGAAGTCTTGGGGGTTCATCACCAGGTCTCCAAAGGCCTTGGCTTCGGTGTGGGAATTCAAATAGACGCGGCGATAGATGGCTTTGGCCCGGGTCCTTAACTCAAGGATGGATAAGGGCGTACTCATGCAGGCGTCTGCGCCGGCATCGATGTAGTAGGCTTGTTCTTCCAGCGACGGTTTGGGGGAGAGGGTCATCACGGGGATATCGCTTTCAGCGCGAATGCGACGGATCACGCTTTCTCCGGACACGCCGTGAGCTTTGGGATTAATGAGGAGAATATCGAATTTATCGTTCTTGAGGAGATTGAGTCCTTCGTCCAAATCACTCGTGTGGACAAAACTGACAAAATGGTTTTCTTTCGACACATAACGGAAGGTTTCTAGGACAGACTTATTATCGTCGATGACAAGAAAATGAAGTTGCACTGTACCAGCTCCTTAGGATCGTCTTCATTACTTTTATTTTGCCATAGCAACGAGAAGCCGAGAGGGTCTCGTTTATCTTTCATTTTGTTCCCATAATAGCTGTTTTTTGACAAAAATCGTCGTTTTTTGTTCCCTTCATGGGGAAAGAGCCATCGGTTTTTCCGTGGTTGAGAGAAGCCTTCATACACAAGGAAAGAAAAAGGCGGATGGGGGTCCGCCTTCGCCGTTATTGCTTTTTGACTTGAATCTTGTAGAGCTCTTCCACCGCAAAGTGGACTTTGGTCACATGGATGTCTTGTTTGACCGGAAAGAGATAGTAGGTGTCATTGGATAAGGAGAAGGAAAGCCCGTCGCCTTTTCCGAAGTAATCGAATTCGATGTGGACGCCATAGTTTTCGGAAACCAGTTTGTCGACTTGGAGGCTGGTGGTTTCCCCCAACTTTGCATTGAGATGGAATCCGTGCAAATCATGAACTAAGTTTCCTTCGCCCAAGCGGTAATAGCCACTGCTGTTGGGCAACGAATCGATATGAACTTCGGTTTCGATGCGGTAGGTCCCCGCGAGGATTTCCTTACGGACTTCGCCGCGTTCCCATTCGTACCAATCGGGAATGTGTTCGTATTCCGTAATGCCTTCGGTGGCGTGCATCCTTCCAAAGGTGTCCATTTCATAGACTTTGTGGCAGTGATCGCACCAGAGTTTGGTGCCTTCGCTTTTCATGCTGTGTTCATCGCCGCAATGAGGGCATTTATACAGGATTTTTTCAATATGTTCAGCGCGGAACTTCTCTTTGATTTGGATGTGATTCAAGAGTTGGTATTC
>CAZKHP010000087.1:0-4498 GCA_964552695.1 uncultured Staphylococcaceae bacterium
TCAGCTGGATAGAGCAACGGCCTTCTAAGCCGTAGGTCAGGCGTTCGAATCGCCTTGGGGATACCATGTTGTGTTTCACCCCTCTCTCTGGACAGAAATGTCTAAAAGAAAGGGGTTTTTCTTTGAAACAAACCTTGCCTTGGCTTCATACAAAAACAGCTTTCAAAAAAGGAAGAAAGTTATAAGCGGTTGAAAATGGATTTTTCATAGATGACAAACGGATTTATGATTTAAACCCATAAGTTCAATATGCTACAATGACTTAGAAAGTGGTTTGACATACTGGCTTTGAAGAGGATATTTGTGACCGATAATCCCATGAAAGAGGGGACATCAAATGTTTGTAACAACCATTCTAACCTTGCTTTTACTTATTTCTCTTTACGTCCTTATTCATGTTCAGAGCAAAAAAACCGATAAAACCAAGTTTGATTTTGTCACCGATCCCGTTAAAACCTCGGTTTTCGCCTTCGACTTTTGTTTTTTTTGCGAAATGGTTCCTTTCATCATATTTTCAATTCTCTCTTTTTTCGGAGAGAATGAAGAGGAACTTTGGATAAGTTACGGTCTTTTCGTTTTCTTGGCACTCATCTCTTTGTTTTTCCTTTATGATCTCCTTTTTGATTACGTAGCAATTCAGGGAGACACGATCATCTCCCATCGATTCTTTAAAATAAAAAAAATTAAAATCACCGATGTGAAGTCTGTGAGAAACAGCAGTATGTCTGGTCTTTCCTTAAAAGACAAAAATGACAAGACGTTACTTCGCATGACCCCGAACACACCGAACCTTAATAAGTTTTTTGAACTGATGAATGAAAGAAACGGTGGACGGATTTTCAACATCAACGAAATCCTCAGAATTCCGGGCGAACCACCCGTTAGGAACGCCAATCCTCTTGATCCTGAAACCATGACATTCATACGATTGGGCCGAGACTATCGAAGAGATTTTAAAAAGCACCTGCGGAATTTTACGATACTCTATTTTTCAATCATCGGCGGCATTTGCTTATTGCCATGCGTAGCGATGGCCTTACTCGGGGAATCCCTCATCATCGTTGGTTTGCTTGCTGTCCCGTTACTGATAATCTTGGTGTTTGCTTACATCAAGATTAGGAAAAATATGATTAAGGAATTGGACCGTGAGGATGTGTGGTTAGGAGAAAAATTTAAATATTACAATAAACACGTTAAAGGCGCCCATAGGAACCAGTTCAAGGGAATCAAACTCAACTGCCTCATTTGGCTTGTGACTGGATGTGCCGTTGGAGGCATCACATTTCCGATTGTCGCAACCACCAAAGAGGTTCCATATAGCGAGCTCCATACCGTGACCGGGTATTTCCTTTATTACCGTGAGGAAATTGGAGACAACAGCTATTTCGCCGTTGGACTTTCGAATCTTGAAACCGAATATCGACTTTCCCCGATTGACGAGGATGAATTTGATTATTCTTTCATCGAAGAGGTTGACGTTGGAGATGAAATCATCCTTCTCATAGATGACTCCGATGACCGTGATTTTTCAATGAGTGACGTCGAGAAAACCCAGTGGAACTATCTTTATGGCCTATCCGCGAATGGCAAGGATTACTTTTCCTACGAAGATTATTTAAAAGCCTTTCATGATAACGTTCAAGAGGGCTTTACGATTGCTTATGTCTTTTTGGGAATAGCTATGCTATCGGCAACCATTTTGATTGTCTCCTATGTCATCTATAAGAAAAAAGAAAAAGAGGAAAACATCCGTATTTACTAGATCAAGTGGGGAATGTCATGAAAAAATGATTCTATACTCCATTCAACGACAATCCGCCGATATTCATGGCGTGATGAAATGTAAAAACCAACCTTTTGACTAAATAGGCAACCCCGCTCGAGGAGGTAGAAGGCATCATGTTAAAAAAGAATGTTGCGGGAATTGAGTTTGTAGACCCTGATATAAACATATCTTGGAATCTCAAAGAAGAAGATTTCGTTCGCTTGCTCAAATGTGATAAAAAAGACTCGCGTTTTTACCTCTTTAAAGCAAATCTTCATCCCGTAGGTATCGATGTTATAAATCGGATTTCCTTTCATGATTCTGGCTTCAAAATGGAAATCATTGTATCTCAAACATTGGTAGAGAGACCCAGGGACTCAAAAGTTATTCGAATTAATACCCATAATACGAATTTCCTGCATGATTATGCTGAAAAAAAATTTGGAGTGCCTAAATGCTTTTCTCGAATTTTTTCAGCCCTAGAGAAACCTTTCTACCATTACCGATGGACATTTGACCATCTCAAACTCTTTCATAAATATCAAGATTCGGTCATTGGCTTTTATGAATGCCTGCTATTTGAGGTCAAATACTAAAAGTCCATGAGAAGCCGAAACCTACTTTATAACGGAGCCCCAATGAACCTGAATCTTGTCGTTGATATGTATGGCTGCCCAAACCGCTGCAAACATTGCTGGTTGGGACACATGCCCAATAAGAAAATGAGCGATGAAGCCGCTCTTTTCATTGTGAACAAGTTCAAACCCTATTTTGACCAAATCACCTTTTATTCATGGCTACGAGAACCCGATTTCAGCTCAGACTATGAAGCGCGATGGCAAAAGGATAATAATCTATCTACCGGGAGAAAACCCGAACGCTTTGAACTGGCCAGTTTTTACCAACTCGTCCGTGACCCAAACTATGTGAAGTTCCTTAAAAAAGTGGGCGTCAAGAAAGTCCAACTGACCTTTTTTGGTTTAAACGAATACACCGATTATTTTGTCGGCCGTAAAGGAGCGTTTGACGAACTGCTTAAAGCCACGGATATCCTGATCGAAACCGGTATTACCCCCCGTTGGCAAGCGTTCATCAATGAAGAAAATAAAGCCGATGTGGTGGAACTCCTTCACCTCATTGATCATCTCAAGTTCAAACAACGATGCAAAGACTTCTCTTTCTTTGTCCATGAAGGTTCCTGTGACGGAGAAAACAAAAAGCTTTATGGTATCCGCATCCAAAAGAGTCATATACCTGATGAACTCATCCCTTTTTATTTGGATTACGAGGAACGTTTTCCGGAATCGGAATGCTATCGACGTCTTATCGATTCAAAAGACCATTTTGTTCCCCACCAAGACCAAGACATTGTCCTTAATATTTCCGCTGAATTCGATGTTTATTTCAATTTCACTGCATTGTCTCCTTCATGGAAAATCGGCAATCTGAAAACAGACGACATGAACGAACTTGTGCGAAGAATCAAAGAGGAAGATATACCCGCTTTACGTGAAGCCAGAAGTATCAAAGTTTCTGAACTCGTGAAGTTGTATGGCAATCCTCAATCCGAAAAAGTGTTCACCCTTGAAGACTATCAAATTTATCTACTCAATACCCATCTCGAGCATTAATCTTTGTAAAAACAATACATCGTTTCACTATTTCAACATAGAAATTCTACTTAAACGCTTTTAACATTGATAAACCAAATGCTATAATAGCTATGAGGTAACCCGTATGATCAAACATAATAAGACGTCTTTTTCACGTTTCCTTGTGCTGACGATGTTTTTAGTTTTGTCCGGTTGTGACTTCAATAGCAGCCTTCTGCCCGGCTCCTCGGAAGACGCTTCAAGTGAGGCTTCCTCGAGTGAAGTTTCTTCTTCGAGCGAGGGCTCCGGCTCATCGAGCCCCAGCAGTGAAAGTTCATCCTCTTCCTCATCCTTTACTTTGGAAATTCCGCCGGATGGCGAATTCATCGATGGCATGTCATCGACTTGGCCTTCACAGATCATCGAGGGAGTCTTCACTTCGCAATCCCGCTTCACGATTCCTCCGTTTGCTTCTTCCACTTATATCTATGAATATACGGTGAATCCCGATCCGGGAGTCGCCATCATGGCGATGACCACGCTCGAAGATCCGACCAGCGTTTATACCGAAGCCTTAATCAGTGCCGGATGGACGATTCACGATGAAATCATTCCGCTCATCGGTTTCCCCGTCGCGGTGGATCCCTTAGAAGAATTGATGATTGCCTACTTATCCAATAGTGGCGCGATCATCATCAATATTACGCTTCTTGATCCGGAATTCTTTGAAGGCTTAGGCCTGTATGAATCCGACGTATGGCCCTCTACCGAAATCAACGATTACTTAGAAAACGATGGCGCGGACCTTGTCGTTCCTTTCCCCTCGGAAGCACCTTACTATTACATCCTTCCGACCGAAGACAATAACGTGTTCTTCCTGATGACTCAAGCCACCGAAGAGGCGTTTAATACCTATTTGTCCGGCCTGATGAATGCCGGATGGGGCTATGAACAAGACGGTCTGAGTGCTACGTTTATCGATCCGGAAGAACGCCTCACCCTTTTCCTGACTTATACCAACGGTAACGTCACCATCATCATCGCCCTTTCCGATCCTTCCGAAGAACCCGAAATCTTCACCTCACAGACATGGCCCGCGGATGCGGTGGCGGAATTCCTTGTTCCCTCATTTGTGAAAATC
>CAZKHP010000088.1:0-4480 GCA_964552695.1 uncultured Staphylococcaceae bacterium
CAATCGCGACCGGAGTGGTGGGAAGCGTAAAGACATCGACCCCGATTTGATGGCCGATGGTTTGTAATTGGTCAATAGCTGCAGGGCGATAGACGTCGCAGGCCGCGAGAAGGACTTTCTTATGCAGTTTTTCCTTCATGTATTTGGCAAGTTTACCGGCGGTCGTGGTTTTGCCGGAACCTTGTAAGCCGACGAGCATCAAAATCGTCGGTTTGTTGCTGTTGTATTTAATCTCGGATTGGTCACTTCCTAAAAGGACGACCAATTCGTCGTGGACAATCTTGACGAGGGTTTGTCCGGGATTGAGTTTGGCAAAGACTTCTTGGCCCACGGCTTTCTCTTTGATTTGGGCAAGGAATTCTTTGACGACTTTAAAGTTCACGTCGGCTTCGAGCAAAGCGACGCGAATTTCTTTGAGCATCTCGTCCATGTTGGCTTCGGTGAGACGGGACTGCCCTTTGATTTTTTTAAGGATGTTTTGGAAACGTTCGGTTAGGGATTCAAATGCCATAAATTGCTCCTTGATGATTTTACCATATTTCAAAGTTTGAATGATGCATCGCAAAATATTAATAAATAGACTTCTCAACTAATATTAAGAAAATGTTGCTTTCAAAATATCGTTTTCCCGAGTCAGCACAAAGAGTAAAGTTGATTTTTCCTGAAAGACTTGTGCTACTATCAAAAAATGATTGCGTGGTTTGAAACGCCGCTCAAATATTGAGCCCTTGGGTTTAGAGTGTGCCCCCTACCCATTTTTGAATGTGGTAAAAATCGATTACTTTGGGGTAAGAATTGAAAGGAGGGTTCAGTTAGGGGACGAAAAAGCACCCCATCGGTTCACGTAATTCCTGTTTCAAAATTTCTCATCCTTTTATCAACGATTTGAGTCAACCAAGAATTAGAGAAACATGGCCATATAAAGGGGAAGGTATGTCACTTTTCCGTTTTGAGAAATGTTTTCTCGGCATAAAACCAGCGCAGATTCCACCGGCACCCCAGGATTCTCCAGTAAATGGGTCAGCGAGGGATGGCGATGAGCATCCAAGCCCGATTTGACTTCAAGGGGAACAACCTTTTGATTCATGTCTAAGACAAAATCAATTTCTTGGCGGCCTTTCAAATCAAAATAATAGAGCGAATGGCCATTTTTAAAAAGTATATCCGCAACGCAATTCTCGGTAATCGCCCCTTGATTGACATTTAAATCCCCGTTTAGAATCGCTTGTTGAACATTGCCAAGGGACATGGAAGATAAAAGGCCGGTATCTCGAAGGAAAAACTTGAAAATATGACGCCTTTGATTCAATTCAAAAGGGATCGTTAACTGGGAAACGTTATAGCAAAAAAGCGAAATGCCGGCGTCATAAAGCCAATAAAGCGGATCTCCATACTTTCGGTTGGAGGCCCCCTCTTCTAAATTGGCCAAGAAAAAGCGTTTATTTTTTTCGCTCAGTTGAGCAGGGATGGAATCAAAAATGGCCATGGCGTTCGCCTTGTTTCTTCCCGCGTACTTAGCAATATCATCGCGATAACTTCCGACAATGATCTTTTGTTGTTCCATGGCCCCCGCAAGGTTTTTCCCTTGCTGATACTCCATAACAACCCTCGGCATACCTCCCACGATCAAATAGCGTTGAAAATATTCCATGAACATTCCATGAATAAAAGGGTCAACCAACGTTTTGGATAAAAAATTCTGACGGACTTTAGCAATCGTTGGTTCGGTAATCCCCATTGCCCAAAGGAACTCTTCGAAATCCAGTGAGTGCATTTCAACTTTTTGTTCAAAGCCTACCGGAAAAGAAGATACATCGCCATAATTGATGCCCAACAAGGATCCGGACTCAATAATGTCAAGGCGACCGTCTTCTACCAAAAATTTAATAGCCGTACGTGCCTTGGGGCAGGCTTGAATTTCGTCTAGGAAAAGAAGGGTTTGATGCGGAACGAGAGAGCCTAGGCCGGCCACTGTCAATTTTTCAAAAATGGAATCTGCATCTAGGTTGCCTTCAAAAATGTTTCTTAGCAAAGGCTTTTCTTCGAAATTGATTTCAAGAAAATACTTATAATTTTCTTTAGCAAATCGGCGAATGGAAGTCGTTTTTCCGACTTGTCTCGCTCCCATGATTAAAAGAGCTGTTTTGTTTTCCTTTTTCCGCCATTCTTCAAAACGCGTCTCGATCTTCCTTTTTAACATCTTTTCCTCCCCATATAAGCAAATCAACTTTAAACCGAATTACAACTTTTTGCAAGTTTTTAGACACCATAAATACAACTTTTTGCAAGTTTTATTGTTTTATTTGCAACTTTTTGCATGCTTTTCGATGCCTTTTTTGCAACTTTTTGCAGTTTTTAGTTTTTAATGCCCCCTGTCTGGGCAAGGGGAATACCCGCCCAAACCCACAGCATTTGTTCCATTTTCTCAAAAGGAAAATGAACGATTTTCCATTGATTGGAGCCAACCGGAGATTCGTTCAGTTGTTTTGAAAGCCCCACTTGGTTGAGGCTCGAAATAGATAGATTATCGTCTACATAGAAAAGGGCATCCATGACGGCCCGATTGAGTTGCGCAATTAACTTGCGGTCCTTGGAAGGACTGTAAGTTACTTCGCCAAGAGCTTCGCAATATTTGCGGACTAAAGGAAAAGGATAACCCATAAAAATCATCGTCTCAAAGATGGCTAAGGGAAAAAGTTCTTTAGCCAGGGTAAAATCCTTTTTCGTTAGGCCATAAAGAATCACACAAAAACGCGTCTGGGCATGCATGAGGAAAACAAGCTTTCTGCGATTAATCATTTGAAAATCGATACACCAAGAAAAAAAATCTATCGGCGTTTCGTCAGTAAGTTTTTCGGGTTCTAAGAAATTGAGCATGCGTCGGGAGCAAACAAGTTTCATGTCAACGTCCTCCGCTTTGTTTTCAAAATTTCTATAAAGACTCAAATAAGCGTTCGAGAAGCTTTTCTTTCTCGGGGCCTTCTGTTTCCTTGATTTTTTCAAGAAGCGCGGCAATTTTTTTGTCTTTGGAAACGAGGTGCAGTTTGCCTTCCAGCTTTTCAAGCTTTGCGGTACTTTTCTTGATCGCGTCGCTGACCGCGGGACGTGAGATGCCCATGTTCTCGCCGATTTCGCTCAACGAGAGATTGTATTCATAGTACGACCGCATGATGTTTTTTTGGCTGGGCGTCAAGAGTTCACCGTATTTGGCAAACAGGTCATTGACCCGGGAGAATGTTTTCAGGGAATCGTTCATAATAAATACCCCAAGATGAAGGTCACCGCGAGCAAAACGATAAAGAGAATCGCAAAGCTCTTATGGAACCGCGGGTTCCGTAAAATGCCCTCCGGATCTTTCCGAAAGTTAATAATCGAAAACACCAGCGCCAAAACGAAGTTGGTGACAATGTCGATGATATAGATTTGCACGCCCAAACTCGACAGGATGAACGACACCGCGAAGTTGATGGCTAAGCAAATGAGTAACGAGGTAAATAAACCCATGATCACTCGCCTCCTAAACACAAACCGTACAAATATTGGTCCAGATCAAATTCGGTCAAATCATCCATCTTCTCGCCTAAACCGATGAAACGGACAGGAATGCCCAGTTCATCACGGATGGCTAAGATGATGCCACCTTTGGATGTTCCATCCATCTTGGTGACGATGATGCCGGTTAAACCCGTGGCTTCGGCAAATGCTTTGGCTTGCACGACCCCGTTTTGACCGGTGGTGGCGTCGATGATCAAAAACACTTCATCGGGGGCGCCTTCGATTTCTTTCGCAATGACGCGGCGCATCTTGGAAAGCTCCGCCATCAGGTTGGCTTTGGTTTGCAGCCGACCGGCGGTATCCACGATGACGAGATCAATCTTTTTATCAATGGCTTGACGGATGCCGTCATAGGCCACCGACGACGGATCCCCGTTTTCTAACCCGGTGACAATCTCTACGCCAAGACGCTTGGCCCAGACACCGAGTTGTTCGACCGCGCCGGCTCTAAACGTATCTCCGGCGACGAGGAGCACCGACTTACCTTGGTTTTGGTACCTTTTAGCCAGTTTGGCAATCGTTGTGGTCTTACCCACTCCGTTGACACCCACGACGAGTAAAACGGTCGGGCGGCCCTGTTTGAAGCTAATTTCGTTAACGATGCCACTCCCGCTTTGGGCATAACCCACGAACATCTTGTCCACGAGCAATTCATTGATTGCCGAAGGATCTTTGATGTTGTTTAATCGGACTTCTTTTTTCGTGGCGTCAATGATGTCGAGAGCCAGGGTGACGCCGACATCCGCTTCGATGAGGATTTGTTCGAGTTCTTCGAAATAAGAATCATCAACTTCGCGGTAACGCGCTCCTAACGCTTTGAGGCGGTCGGCAAAGTGGTGGCGGGACTTAGCCATGCCCACCACGTATTTATCTTTTTGTTTAGTGCTGACTCCGGCAAGTTTTGCTTTTAAGAATGCGAATAAGC
>CAZKHP010000089.1:0-1681 GCA_964552695.1 uncultured Staphylococcaceae bacterium
CGCTGGGAACGGCAATATATCCGCGATTTGGTCCGCTCGGGTAAATATCGTTTCGAAGATGATGTGTATCTTGAAGAATTGGTATCCAGCCACGAAGGCTTTGTGCGAAAAGGCATAGTCCGTTTCACGCAAGACGATAACGGCATCACGCTCGACGGCACGTTGGATGACAAGACGCCGTTTCATCTCCATAAACCGATCCATTCGATGTATTCGATTCATGTTGAGTACGATTATAAAGAACGCGGTGACGCGCTCGATATTGCCACGGTGGACGACACCTGGTTCATCTATCCGAAAAACGCCAAAAACGTTTTAACTAAACTGCACTTTGCGACCGAAGAACTCTTCTTGTATCACAAAGAACTCGGAGACAAAAAATAAAAGGGGCAAAGCCCCTTTTTGTTTTATATGAGGTTGAAGATTTCAGCAGATGCGAAGAAGAACAAAACCAGTGCGACCACATCGACAATCGTTGTCAGTAGCGGTGAAGAGACAACCGCCGGATCGAGTCCGACAGCCGCACTTGCCAAGGGAAGCATGGCACCGATGATTTTCGATAAGATAATCGCGGCACCCAGTGTCATTGAGACCAAGGCCGCTATCCGGGCGACTGCGAAGAACCACGCCCAACCGGAGAGACCTTCCAACGCCGCATAACCCAAGATTCCGGTCGAGATTTCAAAGAAAACCCAGAGGAAGCAGAAAGCGGCGACGGCGAGCGAGACAATCAACGAGATACGGAATTCTTTCCAAACGACTTTAAGAAAATCCTTTGGGGTGATTTCATTGAGAGCTAAGCTCCGCGTAACCAACACCGTGGTTTGGTTGCCGGAGTTTCCTCCGCCATCCATCAAAATCGGAATAAAAGCGGCTAAAATTGGGACCGCTCCGATGGTTTCTTCAAACATGTTCAGGACAACCGACGCCCCAATCCCTAAAACCAAGAGGATGATCAGCCAAGGAATGCATTTTTTGGCGAGCGCCCAAACGGATGAATTGATATAGGAGTCTTCCAAAGGCGTGATGGCGGCCATCTTTGCCATATCTTCGGAGACTTCTTCTTCGATGACGTCCATGACATCATCGACGGTGACGATGCCGACGAGGCGGTGGTCTTTGTTGAGCACCGGCATCGCATTCAGGTCATAACGTTTAAAATCTTGAGCCACTTCTTCTTGGTCGGTATAGACATCGACCACGCGGAAGTCCGTGTTCATCACGTTGACGATCGGTTCCTTGGGATCGCTGAAAATCAAATCGTCGAGATCAATCGTCCCCACAAGGTTGCGTTTGGCATCGATGACGAAGTTGGTGTAAATCGTTTCGGCTTCACGGCCAATTTTTCGAATCGAAGCTAATGCTTCTTCGACCGTTGAGGTGCTTAAAAGCGTCACATACTCGGTGGTCATGATGGCCCCGGCAGTCCGTTCTTTATAGTTTAAAAGATGGTTGATATCGGCCCGTGTGTCTTTATCGGAAACTTTCAAAATACGGGTAACCAAATTGGCCGGCATTTCCGTCAGGAAGTCGACGATATCATCGGTATAAGAGTTAGCAATCAATTCCATCAAATCTTTGTCGGTAAAGACGTTAACCAGTTTTTCTTTGTTTTCGGGACTTAAATAGCCGAATAATTCCGCGGTATATTCACTTTTGACGGTCTTGAAAATAAAGAGCA
>CAZKHP010000089.1:1781-4400 GCA_964552695.1 uncultured Staphylococcaceae bacterium
TAGCCGAATAATTCCGCGGTATATTCACTTTTGACGGTCTTGAAAATAAAGAGCAGCTGCTTAATGTCGTCTAAACGATCCGCCTTCTCGGCGATATCGATGGTTTGCTCGTTTTCAAAGAGTTCGCGCAAAGCGATGACATTCTTTTCGGCGATGATTTTTTCTAAGCGTTCCAACGTCAATTCTTCTTTTTCCATAGGAATACCTCCTTTTTGCCAAACCCATTATAGACACCTAACATGGCAAAAGGAAGCAAAATCATTTTTTTCGGAAAGGTAGCAAAAAAAACAGCAAATCAAGGCTTTTGGAAGGGCTTTTTAGGGATGTTTTTCCTGCCCGAGGTTGCTTTTATTTTGCCTTAGGCAATATAATAAACGATGAAATAGGAGTATGTACCAAATGAGAGAAATTTTAGTTGAAACCAGCGCCCGTCACATCCACGTCACCGAAGCTGACTTAGAAATCCTTTGCGGAAAGGGTTTTAAACTCACCCCGCGGAAAGATTTGTCCCAACCGGGGCAATACGTTTCCGATGTCCGTTTAGATGTCGTCGGACCTAAAAACACCATCAAGAACGTTTCCATTTTGGGACCGTGCCGCAAGGCCACCCAAGTGGAAGTCTCGTTGACCGATGCGCGAACGTTAGGTTTAACCGCCCCGATCCGCGAATCCGGCGATCTTGCCAATTCTACCCCGGTGACCATCATTGGTCCGGTCGGCCAAATCACCATCAAGGAAGGCTTAATCATTGCTAAGCGGCATATCCATATGACGCCTGAAGATGCTAAGGAATTTCATGTCAGCAATGGCGAAATCGTGGCCGTCAAAGTCCATTCACCCGAACGCTCCATCATTTTTGATGACGTCGTCGTCCGCGTCCGCAGCGACTTTGCCTTAGCGATGCACATTGATACCGATGAAAGCAACGCCGGCGGCTTCTCCGGAACAGTCTACGGCACCTTGATCAAACACAGCTAAGTGTCGAAGAAGGGCCTTCGGGTCCTTTTCATTTTCCCAAATATAAAGAAGGCGAGATTCCTATGGAAATTTATACGTTCAAACCCAAAGGCGTGTGTTCACGCGAATTTAAAATCTACCACGAAAACGGCATTATCAAGAAGTTTGATGTGGTGGGCGGCTGCCCCGGCAATTTAACCGCGGTGGGGCTGCTCATCGAAGGAAAACCTTTAACTGAGGTGGCACAAAAACTGAAAGGTGTCCGTTGTGGAACCCGTTCGACCTCCTGTGCCGATCAACTGGCTATCGCCCTTCAAGAAATCTTGAGCCATTAGTTTCCTTTTTCGTTTTACTTGACCAAGTAGGGCGATTTAAGGATAATAGTAACGACAACAGAAGACGTTTCATCCAGAACCGTGGAATACAGGAATGAAAAACCACGGTAGCAACTCTGCCAGCGCAGTAAGTGCTCTTTCCCAAGCGGGCCCACCCGAGCGATGAAACCGGAATACAGCTAAACAAGGCTTTCCGGCGTGGAAAGTCTTTTGTTTCATAAGGAGAACCTATGACAGAAAAAATCTTGTTTACCAGCGAGTCTGTGGCCGAAGGCCACCCCGACAAGCTTTGCGACCAAATCAGCGATGCCATTTTGGATGCTTGCCTCAAGGTGGATTCCAATGCCCGTGTCGCCGCGGAATGTTTTGCCACCAAAAAGATGATTTTTATCGCGGGTGAAATTACCCTCGACCCGAAAAAAGGAAAGGCTCCGAATTACCGTGCCATCGCCCGGGGTGTGCTCCGTAAAATCGGTTATACCCGTCCCGAACTCGGCATCAGCGCCGATGACTGCCACATCAAAGTCAGTATCGATGCCCAAAGCCCCGATATCGCCCAAGGCGTCAACCGCGGAAAACTCGAAGATATGGGTGCCGGTGACCAAGGCATCATGTTTGGCTACGCGACCAACGAAAACGAAGGCTACATGCCTCTTGCCGCGGTCATTGCCCACAAACTGGTCCGCATTGCCACCAAACTGAGAAAAGAAGGGACCTTCCGTTGGGCTCGTCCGGATATGAAGTCGCAAGTCACGATCGATTACACCGATCCGAAAAACATTCGTGTTGACACCGTCTTGATGTCCATCCAACACGATCCCGATGCCGACATGGCCAGCTTCAAAAACTACATTGAAAACACCATCATGAAACCGGTGGTGGACTCGTTTGGTCTGAATCTGGATTTTAAAGTCTTAATCAACCCGACTGGCCGCTTCGTCATCGGCGGTCCCGAAGGCGATACCGGTTTGACCGGCCGCAAAATCATTGTCGATACCTACGGTGGTGCGGCGCGTCACGGTGGGGGATCGTTCTCCGGAAAAGACCCCAGCAAAGTCGACCGCAGTGCCGCCTATATGGCCCGTTATATTGCAAAAAACATGGTGGCGGCAGGGGCCGCCGACCGTCTTGAAATCCAACTCGGATATGCGATTGGTGTCGCTCAACCTTTAAGCCTTTCTGTTTCGACATTCGGAACTGCCCATTATAGCGACGAAGTCATCCTTGAAGTCATTCATGAAGTCTTCGATTGCCGTCCGGGCGTGATCATCCAAAACTTCTCGTTGACGAAACCTTCGTTTAAATACGAAGACCTTGCTTGCTACGG
>CAZKHP010000090.1:0-4313 GCA_964552695.1 uncultured Staphylococcaceae bacterium
GTGGTTTTAATGGATTGGTAACGCGCACACGCATTTGAATCATATTACTATCTATGTTATACTCAACTCTGCAATTTTATTGCGTAATGGAGTTGATGGCTAGATGCCGACGGACAGTTGGATATTGTGGATTGTGATTGCCGCCCTTGTTTTACTCGGGGGATTTTTTAATTCAAGCGAAACCGCGTTTGCTTCGTGCAACCGGATTCGTCTGAAAGTCCGGGCGGATAATGGTAACCGCGGTGCCAAAGTTGTCTGTAAAATCATCGATCATTACGAGACATCGCTGACAACGACCGTCATCGGAACGAATCTGGTATCGGTGGCGATATCCGCTCTTTCGACGATTCTTTTCGTGGCTCTGTTCGGTGATTCCACAGGATCCATCATCGCCACGATTTTTGCCACTGCGTTAGTCTATCTTTTCGCCGACACTTTACCCAAGTCACTGGCGCGTGCTTTGCCTGACGAGATTGCCACATTGAATAGCTATTTTCTTTCCTTTTTCATCATCGTCATGCTTCCCGTAACGTTCATTTTCGGTGCGTTCAACAAGCTTTTCAAACGGGTCTTCAAAATGAAAGAAGAGCCGGAAATCACGGAAGAGGATTTTACAAACGTCATTGAATCCATTCAGGAAGAGGGAATTCTCGAAAACGACGAAGGCGAAATTATTACCTCGGCCATTGATTTTAACGATACCGTCGTGAAAGACGTTCTGACGCCTCGCGAAAAAATCTTTGCCGTCAATATCCGTGGTTTAAGCCCCAAAGCTTTAAATGAAATCTTGGCTAATACCAACTACAGCCGCATTCCCTTTTACAAAGACCATTTGGATAATATCATCGGCGTGCTTCACGTCCGCAATTATGTCCGTGATTTTGTCAAAGACCCCAACTTGTCCATCCGTTCGGTGCTCGGAAAGCCTTATTTCGTGACGCCTAAAATTACGATGGACGAGCTTTTTGAAGGCTTCCGGAAACATAAAACCCATATCGCCATCGTCCGCGACGAAAAAAAGAAAGTCATCGGCATGGTGACGATGGAAGACGCCTTAGAAGAATTGGTCGGAAATATGGATGAACGGATCAGTCGCAAAGGAGGTAAAAAATAATGTGGATTTATGCCATCATTTTTGCCTTGCTTGTGACCCTTAGCGCAGCGTATTCCGCTTCGGAAATGTCGTATAACGTGGTCAACCGGTTGCGCCTCAAAAAGGCCGCCGAACAAGGAAACAAAGCCGCCAAACGCGCGCTGAAAATTGCCGAAACCCATGATGAAACGGTCTCAACGATTTTGTTTGGCAATAACTTAGTCAACATCGCAGCCTCTTCGATTGCGACCCTCTTGGGCATGCACTTTTGGGGTGAAACCTACGGACCCAGTATTGGTGCGGCACTCAGCTTTGCCATCATTTTGATTTTTGGCGAACTGCTTCCCAAAGCAACCGCTCTCCGCTATTCCTACCGATGGTCGCTGTTCTTTGGTCCGTTCATTATTTTTTTCAAAATCCTGTTCAAACCGTTCGTGTTTGTCATCTCCCATTTTGTTCATTGGGTCTCCCGTTTATGGACCAAGCGTGCCCATGCCGAAAAACCGGTGACCGACGATGAGCTGGTTGAAATGGTGGACAATGCCGAAGAATCCGGCGTCTTTGATGAAAAACAAGGCGAACTTTTGCGTTCGGCCATTGATTTCACCGAAACCTCGGCCTTTGAAGTTATGACTCCGCGCGTTGATCTGTTTGCGTTTGATATCCAAGATTCGCCCGATGAACTTCTCAAGAACCCGAACCTATTTACGCATTCGCGTATTCCCGTTTACGAAGAAACCATTGATAATATCATTGGCATCTTGCCAACCAAACTTCTTTTGAAAGCCATTGTCAAAGGCGAAAAGATTGATATCCGTTCCAACCTTGTCGATCCGATTTACGTTTACCGAACCAAGCCGATCAGTGCGATCCTCACCGAATTTAAAGCGACGCATCAACACATTGCCGTGGTCAAAGACGAATTTGGCGGAACCGAAGGCATCATCACCATGGAAGACATCGTTGAAGAGTTGGTTGGTGACATTTGGGATGAAACCGACGTCATCGAGGAAGACATTAAAAAGATTTCCGACGACGAGTATTTGGTCAGTGGTGCGATGAACATTGACGATTTCTTTGATGAAATCGGCTACGAGAAAGATTTCGATAGCGACTATACCACTGTCGGTGGTTGGTGCCAGGAACGGCTCGAACGTTTCGCCAAAGTGGGGGACGTCTTCTCCTTTGCCGATTTCGATGTCGAAGTTCTGGAAGCCGATGAATTTACCGTATCCAAAGTCCGCGTCACCATTCGGCATCCGCTGAATGAAGATGAGGAATAACGTTTAGGAGGATGACTTATGTTTGGAAAACAAAAACCGATGACTCCGCGTCCTGACAACGAACCGAAGTTTCAACGCGACAACAAAACCGACCGTTCGATTCTCCGAACCCTCGTCTTATTGATGGGCATCGTTTTGGTGCTGATTATCGCTCTTGTTTTAGTGGTTGTCTTTGTATTTGGGCTCTAAAGCATGAAACACCAACGATGGATGGACGAAAATATTGCCGATATGACCGGCAAAGTCGTGGTCATTACGGGTGCCAATAGCGGCATCGGCTTTTACGCTTCGCAATATTTAGCCGCCAAAGGCGCGACCGTCGTGATGGCGTGCCGCTCGTTGGACAAAGGCAAAGCCGCCGCTGAGACCATCCGTTCCGCCGTTCCTTTGGCAAAACTGGATATTCTTCGTTACGATCAAGCCAGTTATGCCGCCATCCGTTCGTTTTTGGATGAACTCAAAAGCAAATACAAACGCATTCACGCGCTTGTTTTGAACGCCGGCATTTTCCATCCCGATTCTCACGCCAAAACCGCCGAGGGTTCGCCTTTAACCATCGGGACGAATTTTCTTGGTTTATACTACTTGCTCCGCAAAGGAATGCCCTTTTTCGATCAAGGCAATCCCCAGACGCGGATTGTCTTTGTCAGCTCTTTGGTCGCCCGCACGACGAAAATGAAAGACTTTTCTTTCTTGACGGAAGAGAAGGGCGGGGCGTATCATCAATACTGTTTGTCGAAAACATCGATTGACAAATTCTTCAGCGTCTTGGCCAACGGGGTGAATCTTTACGATTTCCCGGAACGTAAAAACATCTGTTTTACGCTCATGCATCCCGGTGTGACCAATACCAACATCATCCATTCCTATCCCCCAGGATTTCGGCGTGCCGGACATTTCGTTTTGTCAGCGTTCACGCATGCTCCTGAAACCGCGTGTTTAGGAATCGTCTATTTGGCCGGTGCGCCGTATGTTTATAACGGCTCGGTCTACGCTCCGCGCGGCCCCTTTGAAATTTCGGGGTTGCCCATGAAAACACAATTGCCGCGACATATCGGCCGTGGCAGTGGCCAGTTCATCTATGAAGTCGGTCATTTGGTAAGTCGATTAGAAAAAGGTGAAGACCATGCTTGAAGTCTCAAACGTATCGCTCCAATTCGGCGGACGCATTCTTTTTAAGGATGTGAACGTCTCCTTCCAAAAAGGAAACTGTTACGGCATTATCGGTGCCAACGGCGCCGGAAAGTCGACGTTTTTACGTATTCTTTCGGGGGATTTGGAACCGACCAAAGGAGAAATCATCCGCAGTGGCAAAGAACGTATGTCGGTCCTCAAACAAGACCAACACGCTTACGACCACTTTACGGTGCTCGATACCGTTTTGATGGGCCATATCCGCCTTTATGCTCTATCCAAAGAAAAAGACGCTCTTTATGCCAAAGAAGATTTCACGGAAGCCGACGGAATCAAAGCCGGCGAACTGGAAATGGAATTTGCCGAACTCAACGGATACGAAGCTGAAGCGGATGCCCGTAGCCTCTTAAACTCGCTGGGTATTAGCGGTGACAAGCAAGAAATGTTGATGAAAAGTTTGGATGCCAAAGAAAAAGTCAAAGTGCTCTTGGCCCAAGCCCTTTTCGGAAACCCCGATATTTTGATTTTGGATGAACCGACCAACAGTTTGGACATGGTGTCCACGCGGTGGTTGGAAAACTTCCTCTTCAATTTTGAGAACACGGTCATCATCGTCAGCCACGACCGTCACTTCCTCAATAAAGTGTGTACGCGCATCCTCGATGTCGACTATGGCAAGATCAGCGTTTTCATCGGCAACTACGACTTCTGG
The DNA here is from genome assembly GCA_964552695.1 of uncultured Staphylococcaceae bacterium. Classification (GTDB taxonomy): domain Bacteria; phylum Bacillota_I; class Bacilli_A; order RFN20; family CAG-826; genus CALMWE01. The sequence goes on from CAZKHP010000090.1 coordinate 4,223, forward strand.
TACGAATCGAGCCAGTTGATTCTCCGTCAATCGCGTGAAGAAAACTCCAAGAAAGAAACGCGCATGAAGGAACTCGAAGAGTTCATCGCCC
>CAZKHP010000091.1:0-4294 GCA_964552695.1 uncultured Staphylococcaceae bacterium
GATCGGGTAATACAATGTGGGGTCTTCCATAAACGGGGTCGTGGGTGAAAATAACACCCAGGACGGGAAGGGACGATCACCCGACGTCATAGCGTTATCCATATAACTTTTAAAAGCATATCCCCAGACAATACGTCCGGTTTGCCAAAGCTTTTCGCGTTTGTAATATTCGGGGGTCAAAAAACCCAAAAGACGTCCGCGGGGCGTGTCTTTGCCGCTGAGAAACTTCCACGTTTCTTTATCGAACGTGGCAGCGGCTTCGTAATAATGCTCATTGAGACCTTGGAGGGTTTTTAAGTCCATCATGGTTTTCCTCGGTTTCATTATATCCCATCGAATGTCTTTTCCCTTAGGAAATTTTAAGATTGTGCTATAATATCGACATTCATTCCAGGAGGACGAATTTATGATTTCCCGTTTATTGGCGGTCAAGGTCTTAAACACAGCTTTAACGACCGGCGCCGATTTTGCCGAAATCTACCTCGAAGAAACGGTCTCGACTAATTTGTCGTTGGACACGGGTAAAATCGAGAGTATCGGCAGCAACATTTCGTATGGAGCCGGCATTCGCTTGTTCAAGAAACTACAAAGCGTTTACGGCTACACCAACGATCTTTCCGCAAAGGGCTTACTCCAATTAGCTCAATCCTTATCCAAGTCGTTTTCGGGTGAGGCCATTATTGATGTCGGACGCATCGAAAAGGTCCGCGTCAAGAAGCACCACCAAAGCCAAGTTCCGCTTGCGCTTGTCTCCAAAGAAGACAAGATCAAGTTCATGAAAGAACTCGATTCAATCATGAAGGGTTATGACCCCCGCATTGTCCGGACGCAAGTGATGTTCTCGAACACCGACAAAAAGGTCACGATTTTCAATTCTGATAACAAAGAATTCCACGATGTCCGTAGCCGAGGCCGCGTGTACTTACTCGCCGTGGCGTCCGCCAAGGGTCAAATCGAAACTTCGGGCGAAGGCCCCGGTGCTCAAGCCGGCATGGAATATTTCACCGACAAGGTGGATATGAAAGCTAAAGCTTTGGAAATCGCCAAAACCGCGGTTCTGATGCTCGATGCCGCCGAATGCCCCAGCGGTAAAATGCCGGTGGTCATCGGCAACGGTTTCGGTGGCGTCATTTTCCACGAAGCTTGCGGACACGCGCTTGAAGCGACTTCTGTTGCCAAGAAACTTTCTGTATTTTCCGATAAACTCGGAACCCAAATCGCCAGTGAGTTGGTCACCGCCATCGATGACGGCACCATCGAAAACGGTTGGGGTTCGGGCAACATCGATGACGAAGGTACCCCCACTCGCAAGAATGTGTTGATTGAAAAAGGCATTCTCAAGAGCTATTTGGTCGACGACTTCAACGGCCGCCGCATGAACAGCAAAGGTAACGGCGCTTCCCGTCGTCAAAACTACCGCTATGAACCGACCTCCCGTATGAGCAATACCTACATTGCCAACGGCACGTCCACCCCTGAGCAAATCATCGCCGAAACCAAATTCGGTTTGTATGCCAAATCGATGGGCGGAGGCTCGGTCAATCCCGCGACCGGCGACTTCAACTTCTCGGTCAGCGAAGCCTATATGATCCGGGACGGCAAGATTGCCGAACCCGTTAAAGGTGCCACCCTGATTGGAAATGGCGCCGACATCTTAAAGAAAATCGATCGCGTTGCCAATGACCTTGAGCGCGCTCAAGGCATGTGTGGGTCCGTCAGCGGATCCATCCCCGTCGATGTCGGACAACCGACCATCCGGGTCAGCGAAATCACGGTCGGCGGACGCGGAGGAGCTATCCAATGAGTTACAACAAATACTTTGAAAAAGCGAAACAAGAAGGCTTGGAATCGCTTGAACTCCATATCTCCCGCCACTACGAATTAAGCTTTGGTTTATTCCATGGCGAAGTGGCTTCCTACTCCTTGTCGGATTCCTCCGGGATGTCCGCTCGGGGCATTTACAAAGGAAAAATCGGTTATGCCTACAGCGAAAAAGTCGCTAAAGACACCCCGACCTTCCTGATCAGCCAAATCAAAGAGAACGCCTTAGGCGTCGACATGGACGACCCGGCGATTATCTTCAAAGGCAGCGAACGCTACAAAAAGAAAACCATCTTCAATCCGGCGATTGCTCAAATCAGCATCGACGAAAAGATGAAAAATCTGCACGAAATCGAAGCCAAGCTCAAAGCCGCCGATCCGCGCGTCATCGAAGTCGAAAGCTGCGATTACAGCGAAGCTGAAGATGAAACCACGTTGGTCAATTCTTACGGCTTGAAGCTCAAGAGCAAGAGCAATTACTTCTATTACTACGCCTCGGTGGTCGTTAAAAGTGGCGAAGACGTCAAAACCGGTTACAAGATCAAACTCGCCAACGATCCCAAAGAATTCGTCCTTGATGAATTCGTCAAAGAAGTCATTCAAAACGCGGTCGATAAACTCGGCGGTAAACCTTGCGACAGCAAGAAATACCCCACCGTGTTATCGCCGAAAGTCACCGCTTCCTTGGTGGGTGTCTATCTCGAAAGCGCGTCGGCTGAAGAAGTCCAAAAGCACTCGTCTTTACTTGAAGGACAACTTCATCAAAAGATTGCCTCGAGCAAAGTCACCATCAGCGAACTGCCGCTCAAGAAAACCTGCTTCTTCCGTTATTTCGATGACGAAGGCGTAGCGACCTATAACAAAGCCATCGTTGAAAAGGGCATGCTCAAAACTTACCTTTACAACTTGACGACTGCGGCGAAAGACGGCGTCACCACCACCGCCAACGGTTACAAGGCCGGCGGCAAAGTGGACATCGGCTATGTCAACGTCGAGCTCAAGAGCGGACGTAAATCCTTGGAAGAAATCTTTGCCAAAGTCGGCGAAGGCATCTACATCGACGAAGTTCAAGGCATGCACTCCGGGATGAACGCCCAATCGGGCAACTTCTCGTTACAAGCCTCCGGCTTCATGATCCATGGTGGTAAGAAGGCCGAACCGGTCAACCTCATTACCGTCGCCGGAAACCTCAAGCAACTCTTCCTCGACATCAAAGAAGTCGCCAATAACAGCGAACTTCAACTCTCTTCCATTTCCGCCCCCAGCGTGCTCGTCAAAAAGCTCGCCATCAGCGGCAAATAAAAAACCAAACGAAAAGGAACCTTCGCGGGTTCCTTTTTTTGTTACTTGGTACGGATGAAGAGGATGCCGATCGTGTTGGGCCCGCAGTGGGACGCGATGACGCATCCGGCACGGGTGACCATCAAGCACTTCGGGTCGACGATTTTGGAAAGTTCCTGAACCAGGTACTTTTCGCCTTCGGGAGCGATGGAATGCGTGATCATGATGTGGTCTCTATCGACGTTGGGAAGGAACTTTTTGAAGTCTTCCACCAATTCGTCGAGGGCTTTGACCATTTTGCCTTTGGGTGTCTTGTAGACATCAAGCTTTCCATCGGTGACTTTGATGATCGGGTGGGCTCTTAAAAGGGTACCGATATAGAACTTGGTCCGGCTGCAGCGGCCGCCTTTATACAAGTATTCCAAGGTCTCGACCGCAAAACTGCAGTAAACTTTCGGAACGAGTCGTTGAATTTCATCCGCAATTTCATCCAAGGATTTGCCTTCATCGCGAAGTTTGCAGGCTTTTAAGACAAGAAGCCCGCTGGAAGAGGATAAATTCAAGGAGTCGACGACGCGGATACGTCCTTTGGGAAATTCCGTTGCGGCAATCAAAGCGGCTTGATAGGTGCCCGAAAGCGTCGAGCCGATGCCCGTCACAAAGATATCCATATCTTGATCGATATAGCGTTTGAAGGTTTCAATGAACACGGCCGGGGAGACCGCAGCGGTCCGAGGAAGCATTTTCAAATTGGCGACGTTTTCATAAAGTTGTTCAAGCGTTATATTTTGGCCATCGAAATATTCTTTATCTCCGAAAATCACGATGAGTGGGACGATTTCAACATCTAAAGCGCGGACAGTTTCTGGATCCAGGTCGCACGTCGAGTCGGCAATAATCTTCACTTTTCTCATGGCGGTTGCCCTCCGTTTTGATTAGTTCATTATAAGGTTTTTATTCTTTTTAGTAAAGAAAGCGCGAAGCGAAAGCAACTGCACCGCTTTTTGCTTAGCAAAGCCCTTTTCGGAAGAATTAAAAAGTGTAAAATGAGGCTAGGAGGAAAACCAATGAAAAAGTTTATTAGTGAATTCAAAGCCTTTATTTCCAGAGGAAACGTCATTGATCTCGCCGTTGGCGTCATCATCGGCGGAGCGTTCGCCAAAATCATCGCCAGCTTAGTCAAGGATATCTT
>CAZKHP010000092.1:0-4292 GCA_964552695.1 uncultured Staphylococcaceae bacterium
CCCAAGCCGCAATCGCAGGCAAGGATAAGGTGGCCCACAAAGCATCCAAAAGTTTCGGACGGACGAAGCGGCTAAGAAGAGCAAAGACTGCCCAACAGAGCATCGCACCGTGGTAAATGAAGGTTTGTATGACTTGATAACAAAAGGGTGAATAACCACCTTGGACATACGTCTGCGGGGCAATGAGAAATAAGGTCCCGCCAAAGAAAGCAAACGCTACAACGATGTTCCGGAACCACGATTTCTTAACCACCATGGCAATCGGAATCAAAAGCGCGTTTAGGGTACAAAGATGAAACGGTAACTTGTTGATAATGGCTTCCGCCACACCGGTTTCGCCGAGAAAGATGATGGGTTGAAGCGCCAAGTCGACGAGGTAAGAAGACAAGAGGAATATGGTCAACCCCCACATGAACTTTTCTTGGGTGACTTTTTCTTTATTAAGAAAAAACGTACAAAAGGCGGCAATCAGGCCAAGGTCTAAAACAATGTAAAGAATATGGTACCAACCGAGGAAGGTCAGTTCGGGTCCGTTCAGATTGTTTTGCAAGAGTCCATGAAGCCATTCAAGCATGGTGAATTCCTCTACTTTAAGTCCAGTTTATGGAAGACAAAAATGCCCAACCAATTCAGTAACACAATCGACGCCCCGGAACTGATGAGCGTTTTCAAAGCCAATTGACCTTCAAGAGCTTGTTGGAAGCCATTGCCAAGGATGGAACCCCCACTGGAAATGACATACGAATCATAAAGGAAGAAGCACTCAAATACTTCAAAGGCAAAACTGTTTTGGCCCCAGGCCACGATGATCAAGGATGAGACCAACATCGAAAGGATAGGACCCAGCACAAACGCAATCGTGCTGACGATGAGAGCGGCCGTCATGTTGCGGGTCGTCATTTCGATGAAGACCACGACGGAAACCGCTAACGCGACCAGTAGGTATCCCAAGCCGATGCGTATCCAAAAGTCGCTCATCGGAGGATAGGAACTATCCGTCGGGAAGCCAAGCGCTGAGACACCGACAAGGAAGGAAAGAATTTGGTAAAGGAAGAGTAAGGCAAACGCCATAACCAGCGCCACAAGCAATGTGGAGACATAGATCTGCTTTTTGCTGTATCCGGCGATGATTTTGTTACGGATGGTTCCGTAATTAAGGTCTTTGCCGATGAAAATACAAATCAAGATGGAAACCACCAAAAACGGCATACTGGATAGTTGGGTCGAAAGAATCACCGTGTCGCGCGCAGTAAAAAGCGAGGTATCAAGGGCTTCGAAAAAGTAACCGAGCAGGACATAAAGCAGGGAATAACCGGCCACCACCGCGGTGATGACAATCACGCTTTTATCTTTAATCGCGCGATAGAAATCAAGACGGATTAAACTCCAAAGATCCTTGAAATAAGCCGCAATTTTTCCAAACATGGTTTTTTTCGGGGTTTGAAGGACGTTATTCATGGTGGTTACCTCCGATCAGGTTGATGAAATAACCTTCCAGGTCTTCATTTTGTTCATGGATGTTATTCACGATGATGCCCTGTTTGGCGAGGGCCACGATGAGATCCGATAAGTTGTGGTCTCCAAAGACGCGGATGCCTTTTTCAATGACCTCTAACGATTCTTTCGAAATTCCTAACCCTTGAAGCACCGGAATCGAGGAAGAGGGATTAGCCATCGAGAGCACCACGGCTTTTTGGCACCGCTTTTCAAGTTCTTCGGCGGAAATCTCTTCGATGAGTTTACCATGGTCAATGAAGCCATAGCAGGTGGCGAGCTTGCTGAGTTCGCCCAAAATATGGCTGCTGATCAAAATCGTGACATTTTTTTCTTTGGCCAACTTCGTTAACAAAAGGCGCATATCCTTAATACCTTCGGGATCCAGTCCGTTGGTCGGTTCATCGAGCAGTAAAAACTCAGGATCCGAAATCAGGGCCATGGCGATGCCGAGGCGTTGACGCATGCCTAACGAGTAGTTCTTCGCTAAAAGCTTTCGTTTTTCCAATAAGGGAGTAAGGCCTACCGTGTCCATGACTTCGCGGATTTTTTTGGAGGGTTCGGGAATGCCCAAAAGCGTGCATTGGCACATCAAGTTATCATGGGCGTTCATATTCAAGGCAATCGCCGGGTTTTCCACGACTGCGCCGATTTTCGAACGGCTTTTGACGAAGTTCGCCGGATTCTTTTCCCCGAACAAGAAAAATTTGCCGGAGGTTTTCTCCGCCACTCCCGTGATGATCCGGATTAAGGTTGTTTTGCCGGCGCCGTTTTTACCGACGAATCCGTAGATGTCGCCGCGGCGGACGTGCATATTCACATCGTTAAGAGCGAAAAAGCTATTGTACTGCTTGGACAGACCCACAGTTTCCAACACATATTCTTCCATTCTTATAGCCTTCTTTCACTTCGTTATGGTTTGATTATATCAAAAGAGGCGTCGGTTATAAATAAAAAGCGACCCGTTAAGGTCGCTTGGATAAGTCGAGGATTTACCAGTTGTTTCGGACTTTTTCGGCAAAACCGAGTAAATCTTCGAACTCGATTTTCTTGCCTTCCACGGTGATGGACCCGGAGAATTTTCCAAACACTTGATGTTGAATCGATTTGATGATGACCAGCGACGTTCCGCTATAACGGTCCAAAATCGGTTTGAAGGTGAGTTGCACGGAATTATCTGGGCTGGTAAACGTCCAATCACACATGAAACAGTCTTTTCCGGTTTTTGGATCTTTGGGAATATTGAATTCGACCTCACCTAATTTGTAAGCGCGGTCGTTATAGAAAAACATATTTTCGGTCGCTGCCGAAGTATCGCCAAAGCCATACCCGAGGTTGAAGCCGATGCGTTTGCCGTGGTAGCGGGCATTCAACGAACTCCAATACCACGTGTTTTTGTAGGTCCAGACGCCGCGTCCCCAGTCGAGCACGCCGAGGGAGCCTTCCATATCATAGGTTTTATCACCGAAAATGACTTTCCCGGTGGCTTCCAGCAAGTTGATTTTCTGATTGTAGTAGAAATGTTTTTTCTTCTTAAACGGCGTAGCGATGACCATCGAATCGCGGTTGGTTTCGGCAAGCACAAGGTCAAAGGAAAGGTGTTTTCCTTTGGTGAGATTGTCCATATGCCCGACCAAATGACGCGTATCGCCGTCATTATAGAACGAAAGCGAATATCCGCGGCCCTTGATTTTGGTGGTTCCACCGCTTGAGGAAGAAGGCAAACCGACCCGTCCGAGGCTAAAGAACGTGATGGGGCTCTTGGTGTAGTCTTTTTTCTCAGCAAAATCGAAGAACGTCACACTGGCCATCGACATATAGGAATTGTCATCGATGGTAAGTGCCAAACCGAACAAAGGATTTCCGATGTAGTAGTAATCCCACTCTTTAATGCGGAGTTTTCCGGCTTTGATGTCTTTACGGCGGTAATCACGGACTAACCGATAACCGAATCCTGCTTCGGCAAGATTACCTTTGGCGTCCAATAAACGTCCTTCCGTCAATTCTTTTTGCATAGTGCTCCTCACTTTAAACTTTATAAGCCGCTTCAAACACGGCCAAGATGTCTTTTTTGGTCGGGATTCCCTCCATGATTTTTTTACCGTCAAGGAAGAAACAGGGGGTGTAGTAATAGTCATAAAAATTGGCAATTTCGGGTTGGGCGGTTTCGTCAATCTCACGGATCGGAATAGCTTCGTATTCGGGATGGTCCGCGAAAATTTCAACCATGTATTGCTTGGCTTGGATGCAATACGGACATCCGGGAATGAAGAAATAGGTCAAAGGTCTCATGTTTGTGCTCCTTATCAACACTGGGTGCCCTTTTTGATTTTACGTAAAAACATTGGTTTTTAAAGGGCGTTCTTTTTTTGATATCTACTTTCTAGTATAAAGAAAAAAACCGTCACTGACAAAAAAATGTTCCGAAAATATGAGAAAAAATTTAGAAGATCTAAAGGAGCGTTAAAATCGCAATGCCGATGGTAATGCCGGCTTCGGCCAAAACATAGGGAATCATGATAAAGAAATCGCGGCGGCGGATATCCCGGTAAAAATAGGTATAGGCGATTAAAAAATCGCTCAAAATGAACGCTAAACAACCGAAAAAGATGAAAATCGGGCCCAGTAGAAACAGAGAGTTGATGCAGAGCACGAAGGCCGAGGACGCCATGATGACTAGAGTGAAAGCGTAGAAACTCGCTGGGAGAGCCATCTTCCCTAAGCGCTCATGAACCAAACGGTAACCGATGATCACGAAGAGGATGCTTGCCCGAGTGGTGAGCCCATACTGGTTCGAG
>CAZKHP010000093.1:0-4249 GCA_964552695.1 uncultured Staphylococcaceae bacterium
ACACGGTTTTGAGGATAGTTGTATGTGCGAATCTTTTCCGAGCGTTCCCCCGTTCCGACTTTTAACCGGCGTTCATTTCCGATTTTTTCGTCTTGTTCCGCTTGCTTGGTCGCCAAGAGTTTGGCACGAAGCATATTCATCGCGATTTCACGGTTTTGGATTTGAGATTTTTCAATTTGGCAGCTTACGACAATGCCGGTGGGCAAGTGGGTAATGCGAACAGCCGATTCCGTTTTGTTGACGTTTTGACCGCCAGCTCCTTGCGAGTGATAGGTGTCCACTTGGAGATCAGCCGGATTAACAGTAATTTCGATTTCTTCAGCTTCAGGCATCACAAGTACCGTTGCGGTGGAGGTGTGAATGCGACCCGCGCTTTCGGTCTTCGGAACGCGTTGAACACGGTGGGCCCCACTTTCAAATTTGAGTTTCGAATATACGCCATCACCTTTAATCATGAAAGAGACTAAAGAGAAGCCGCCCATCTCCGAAGGGCTGAGATCAATCATTTGGAGTTTCCAACCATTTCTTTCGGCATATTTGGAATACATTCTGAAAAGGTCGCCAGCAAAAATGTTGGCTTCATCGCCACCTACGGCACCACGAATCTCGACCACGATATTTTTCTCATCATTGGGGTCGTGAGGAATAAGCATAACCCGCAATTCTTCAATTAAAGCTTCTTCTCGAAGAAGCAGGGTACGATATTCTTCTTTTCCCATGGCTGACATTTCGGGATCGGAATCCTCACTTAAAACGCGGGCATCATTCATATTTTCTATGGTTTTTAAATAATCATTGTACTTTTCAACAATGGGTTCAATCGAAGCACGTTCTTTGGATAAATCGCGAAAACGATTCATATCCCGCGTAACATGTTCGTCAAGAAGTTCTTTATCGATTTCAATCAATCTGTCGGCTGTTGCTTTAAGCCGTGAAGACATGGCTTCTTCCATAATATCGCCTACTTTCAGGGTCTATGGTATTTTACCATAATAACGGGGACTCTAAAAGCACGAGTATTGGCATTAATATACTTATATTAACTGGGGCCCTTTTTTGTTTATCGGGATAGGCAAAAAGTGTATAATATTTTTTAGGTGAAACCAATGGGATATAAAGCTCTTTATCGGACCTACCGCCCCTCAACTTTTGAGGAAGTGGCTGGTCAAAAACACATCGTTAAAACACTCCAAAATGCTTTGGCTAACAACAAAATAGCCCATGCATATCTTTTTTGCGGCCCTCGAGGGACCGGAAAAACGTCAATGGCCAAACTTTTTGCCAAAGCGCTCAACTGCGAAGAAGGCATCGGCCACCAATGCAATGTTTGCGGAAACTGCACATCAATCAATGACGGGTCGCATCCGGACGTCATCGAAATCGACGCCGCCAGCAACAATGGTGTTGACGAAGTCCGCAGTCTTATCGAAAAAGTAAAATATTCCCCCATTAAAGGAAAATACAAAGTTTACATCATCGACGAAGTTCACATGATGAGCAGCGGCGCTTTCAATGCCTTGTTGAAAACACTCGAAGAGCCGCCCGCTCACGTAATTTTTATTTTGGCTACCACAGAGCCTCATAAAGTTCTGCCAACGATTCTAAGCCGTTGCCAACGTTACGATTTTTCAAAAGTGGACGATGACTCGATTAAAGAGCGCATCAAAACCATTTTGGATAAAGAAATGGTGGACTACGAAGAAAGAGCCATCGATCTTATCATCTCGCTCGCCGATGGTGGCGTTCGCGATGCGTTATCGATTCTTGATCAGACATTGGCTTATGCAGGACCGCATTTATTGGAACGCGATATTCTTGATATCTTTGGTCTTGCGGGTATGTCAGAAAAACTTAACTTGCTGAAAGCAATTATCGATGGAAACGTTTCTCAAGTTTTAAAAATTCTTGAAGCGTTTATTGCCCATGGCATTGACATTAAACGTCTCAACAACGACTTGCTGGATATGTTGAAAGATATTCTTATTTACGAAAAAACCGGCAATTCCTCGCTCCTTTTATGCTTGAAGGAGAATGAAACAATCGATTTATTGAATGGACGGTTATCCCTCAAAAAGTGTGGCGACATGATCGATATCCTTTTAAAAGCACAAAGCGATTTCCGTTTTGTCAGCAACATCCGTTCTCTTTTCGAAGTCGTCCTTCTCAAGTTAACGACTTTGGATGATGCCGCTGTTTCCACCGAAGTCAAAAAAGTGGTTGCCCCCTTACCGTCACCCACACCGAAGTCTGATCCTCTTCCTGAAAACAAACCTCTTTCTAAACCCGCATTACCTAAGCCTGAATTTGCACCCGAGACGCCGGTTATACAACCTCAAAAACCCGTTAAAGTTCTGGAGATGCCTGCCGAAGTCAAGGCTCCGGTCCTTGAAGAAAAAGCTTCTGTTAAACAAGAGAGCCCTCTCAAACTTCCAGAAATCAATGCTTCTTTTGCCACAGAAGGCGAAACTCTTACGATTGATGACGATACGCTTGTCAATGTCATGACATGCGGAAACAAGGAAGAAAAAATCAAACTTTTCTCCCGTTGGGATGAGTTGTCCTCGTTCGCCGCAGATCCGAAAATCGGAAAATTCGTATCGATTCTAAAAGATGGCCGTCCGTTCGTTATCTGCAAAGAATGTTTGGTTCTTGAATACGAATTCATAACTCTTGTAAACAAAGTCAATCTTCTGAGAAATCAGTCTACCTTTTCGAAAATTATTGAGTCCATAATCGGACGCAAAGTGGTCGTTTACGCCATGCCTAGGGCCGAAACGTTAAGGGTCTCAAAAATCTTTTTGAACCTTCGGCAACTTCAAAAACTTCCAAAACCCAGCGATATCAAAATTGAGATTAAAGGAATTATTTTATGAACATGCAATCACTTATGCAACAAGCACAAAAAATGCAACGCGATTTACAAAAAGCAAAAGACGAACTTGCGAAGATGGAATTTGTGGGAACCAATGGGGGCGCGGTCACCGTGACGATTTTCGGAAACCGTACCGTCAAAAGTGTTCAAATGGATTCAAGTATTCTCACTCCGGATGATTCCGAAATGCTTTCGGACATGATTAAAAACGCCACAAATTCGGCCTTAAAACAGATTGACGAGGCTGAAGCGGAAATGAACCAACGGATCACCGGTAGAAGTGGGGGGCTCGGTTTTTAATGGAAGATTTAAAGGCTCTCACCCGTCTCATTGATTCGCTGAAAAAACTTCCGAGTGTCGGGCAAAAGTCGGCCGAACGAATGGCTTTTGCAATCCTTGAAATGGATGAAGATGACGTAAAAGAATTTTCCCTTTCAGTGGCGGACGTAAAAGCCAAAATTCACAAATGTCCCGTTTGTGGAATTTACACAGAAAGCGACCTTTGCGAGATTTGCTCAGACACGGACAGAAACCACGAAACAATGATTGTCGTGAGCTACCAAAAAGATGTCTACGCGTTTGAAAAAATGGGCCGTTATAAAGGCCAATACCACATTTTGAATGGTGTTCTCTCTGCCGTGAATGGCGTGGGGATTTCTGATCTCTCCATTGACGCTCTCATCAAACGCATTGAAGACGACCATTTCAACGAAATCATCCTTGCTACAAACCCAACCATTGAAGGCGAAACGACAGCACTTTTTATTTCGAAAATGCTTTCCCGTTTCCCTGTAAAAGTTACCCGCCTCGCATATGGATTACCCATGGGCGGACACTTAGACTATGCCGATTCCTTAACGCTTGGAAAGGCACTCGAAGGCCGAACGAAAATGAAAGAAGGAGACTAACCTATGTTTATAACATTTGAAGGACCCGAAGGAAGCGGAAAAACAAGCGTCGCCAACGAAGTTTGCCAAAAATTGGAAGCTTTGGGTTACGCGATTGTCCGTACACGCGAACCCGGTGGCACTCCCATCGCCGAAGATATTCGTGAAATCCTTTTAAACAAGAAAAACGGCGTTCTCGATCCGCGCGCCGAAGCTTTGCTTTTTGCCGCAAGCCGCAGGCAACATTTAGTTGAGAAAGTCTGGCCTGCCTTAGCGGAAGGGAAAATAGTCATTTGTGACCGTTTTCTCGATTCTTCTTTAGCTTATCAAGGGGGCGCTCGAGGTTTAGGTGTCGACAATGTTTTAAACATCAATCTTTTTGCTACGGAGGGCCGTTATCCCGACCTTACGCTCTTATTTGATATCTCACCTGAAAAAGGTCTTGCCCGTATTGCCAAAAACGCCAATCGTGAAGTCAATCGTCTCGACC
>CAZKHP010000094.1:0-4246 GCA_964552695.1 uncultured Staphylococcaceae bacterium
ATCCTTCCGGTCATGTCGTCCTTGAAAATAACAACGGGGTTACTTTATGTAACGGTCACTCCTTCAGCGACCCTTCGATGCAATCTCACAACACCAATTTTGCGCTTTTGGTGTCGCATCATTTTGAAGAACCTTTCAAAAACCCAAATTCCTATGCGATGGAAATTGCCCGTTTGGCGAATCAACTGAGTAACGGCACCGTCATCGTACAACGTTATGGCGATATCAAACGCCACCGCCGCTCGACCCCCAAACGGATGAGCGAAGGCTTTGTCAAACCCACCCTTAAAGAAGCCGTTCCGGGCGACCTCGGATTGGTCCTCCCGTTTAATACCATGCAATCCATCATCGATATGATCGAAGCCTTAGATTCTGTCACTCCGGGCATTGCCAACGAACATACTCTTTTCTATGGCGTCGAAGCCAAGTTCTACAGCGATCGTCCCGAAACTGACGAAAACTTCGAAACCAAAATCAAACATTTATATGTCGGCGGAGATGGGGCGGGATTGACCCGCGGATTGTCTCAAGCCGGTGCCAACGGCGTGTATATTGCACGCGAAATCATCAAAAAGGAGCAAAAATAATATGCGACATTTCGGAGTTACCGCCCGTGGTGTGCGGATGCCTGTCATCAAACAAGGTGACGACTTAGCAACTCTCATTCCTGAACATCTTTTTAAAGCTCTCGACGAAGAAAAAGTATCGGTCCATGACCGCGACGTCATCGGCATTACCGAATCCATCGTGGCCAGGGCCCAAGGCAACTATGCCTCCATCGACGACATCGCTCACGATGTGCGCGCCAAACTCGGTGATGGCACGGTCGGATTGGTCTTCCCGATTCTCAGCCGCAACCGCTTTTTAGCCTTGCTTCAAGGCATCGCCAAAGGCGTGGATCATTTAGTGATTCAGTTATCGTATCCTTCTGATGAAGTTGGAAACGGTTTGGTGGATGTCGACCGGTTGGACGCTGCCAACGTCGATCCCTACAAAGACGTTTTTACCGAAAAAGAATTCCGCGCTTTGTTAGGGCCCGAGCTTCTCCACCCCTTCACCCAATGCGATTACCCGAAACTATACCGTGAGGTTTCCGCGAATATCGAAATCATCTTTGCCAACGATCCACGCGAAATTTTGAAATATACCCGTAAAGTCATTGCCGGTGATATTCACACACGCGCCCGAACCAAACGGTTGCTTAAGCAAAAAGGCGCCACCGTGATTGGTTTGGATGAAATTTTGAACCACAGCATCAACGGCAGCGGATTCAATCCTTCCTACGGTATTCTCGGGTCCAACTTTGCGGCTCCCGGAAAAATCAAACTGTTCCCCAGAGACAGCCAAGCCCTGGTCGATAGCATTCAAAAAGCGTTCTTTGATAAATACCATAAAACCGTCGAAGTTCTTGTTTACGGCGATGGCGCGTTTAAAGATCCCGTCGGAAAGATTTGGGAACTTGCCGATCCGGTGGTTGCTCCTTTCTATACCTCGGGTTTGAAAGGGACACCGCATGAACTCAAATTCAAACTTCTCGCGGACACCACATTTGCCGCTCTCAAGGGCGAGCAAGCGCAAGCCGAAATGAAAAAGGCGATTACCAAGAATAAAGAAAAAGACCATCAGGAATCTGCTTTGGGAACAACGCCCAGAAACCTGACCGATCTTATCGGAAGTCTTTGTGACTTAACTTCCGGAAGTGGCGATAAAGGCACTCCGGTCATCTACCTGCAAGGCTATTTCGATACCTATTCTGAAGAATAAAAAGGGGCATAAGCCCTTTCGTTTTTTAAGCAACAATGCCCATGTCTTTGGCGGTGGCGTAGATAATGTCCACCGCTTTTTGAAGCATCGCATGATCATGTAACGCAGACACCATGCAGCGGATTCTGCCTTTACCTTTGGGAACTGTCGGGAAGACGATTCCGGAAACGAAGACACCGCGCTTGAGCAATTCTTTGCTGAACGCCATCGTTTTGGCTTCATCCCCCACCATGATGGGGGTAATCGGCGTTTCGCTATGGCCGATATCGAATCCTTTTTCGACCAATTTCTTTTTAAAGAAACGGGCGTTATCCCAAAGTTTATCGGTATACTCGCTGGATTCTTCCAGCATATGGAGGGCTTCAATGCACGCCGCGGCGGCCGCGGGAAGTAACGACGTCGAGAATAAAAGCGGTCTACCACGATGCAGCAAGTAATCGCGGGCGGTCTTCGAGCAGCAGACATAACCGCCGACGACGCCGATGGCTTTCGAAAGCGTGCCGATGACAAAGTCAACTTGGCCATGAAGCCCGAAGTGATCGACTGTGCCACGTCCATGACTTCCTAAAACGCCGGAACCGTGAGCGTCGTCCACATAGGTCATGCAGCGATACTCTTTGGCTAAACGGACGATTTCGGGTAACTTGGCAATGTCGCCGTCCATCGAGAACACACCGTCGGTGATAATCAAAACTTCTTCGAAGTCTTCTCGTTTTTCTTTTAAAACGCGTTCCAAGTCCGCCATATCGGCGTGTTTATACACAGCCCGAGAGGCTTTCGATAAACGCACACCATCAATGATGGAGGCATGGTTCAATTCATCCGAGATGATTAAATCTTTTTCATCCGTGATGGCTTGAATGACCCCGGCGTTGCAGGCAAAGCCGGATTGGAAGACAAGCGCCGCTTCTTCGTGTTTGAAATGAGCAATAGCCGCATCGAGTTGTTCGTGGATATCCATGTTGCCCACGATCGTACGGACTGCGCCGGCACCCACGCCATAATGGTCAATCGCGTCTTTCGCGGCTTTTTTCAAACGCGGATGGTTGGCAAAGCCAAGATAGTTGTTGGATGAAAGGTTAATGACTTGTTTGCCGTTCAACGTAATGAGGGCATCGCACGGTCCTTCATTGATGGGAAGAACACGATACGTGCCTGCGTCTTTTATATCCTGAAGTTTCTTTTCTAGGGTTGCCATATTGTCTCCTTAGGGAATGAGGACGATTTTGCCACTATTGCCGGACATCATTTTGGCCATGGCCTCTTCCATTTTATCCATAGGATAAACGTGGGTCACAATTTGATCGAGATTCATCTTACCGGAGTCGAGCAGCATCCGGGTTTGTTCCCAGCTGCGGAACATTTCCCGTCCGGTCACGCCATAAATGCTGATACCTTTGAAGACAATATCATCCGAGAAATTGATTTCAAGGTTTCCGTTACCGATGCCAAGCATGGATAATTTTCCGCCTTTTTTGACATATTTGAAGGCCGCTTCAATCGCGCTTTTCTTTCCGGAGAATTCTGCGACGACATCCACGCCTTTACGGTTGGTTTCTTGAAGAACGCGTTCAATCACGTCTTCTTTCAAAGGATTAATGACGACATTCGCCCCTAAAGCCTTGGCTTTTTCGATGCGGTAGTCGTTGACTTCGACCGCAATGATTTTTTTGGCACCTAAGACTTTTGCGATGTTCACGCCGATGAGGCCGATCGGGCCACATCCGACAATCGCAACCGTCTTATCTTTAATGGGGAAATGCATCATCGTATGGACGGCATTGCCCATCGGTTCTTGAATCGACAAATACTTCGGATCGGTTTTTGGATTATTGACAATCAGGTTTTGGCTGGGAAGGCGCACATATTCGGCAAAACATCCGTCGGTATCAACCCCGATGATTTTGGTGTTTTCGCACAAATGGTATTCGCCCCTTTGGCACCACTCGCACGTTCCACAGACGATGTGCGTTTCGGCGGAGACGATGTCTCCCAGTTTGACATTTTTGACGTCTTTTCCGATTTTAATCACCTTGCCGGCAAGTTCGTGCCCGACGGTTAAAGGTGGTTTGATGCGGTTTTGACTCCATTGATTCCACTCATAGATGTGAACATCGGTTCCACAGATCGACGCGGCTAAGACTTTAATCAACACTTCGTTGTCTTTGAGATCTTCCGGAACCGGCTTCATCACACGCGTAAATCCGGGTCCACTCGTCGCTTTAATGTAAGCTACCATTTCCATAAGAAACAGCCTCCTGTTATGTATGACACTCGTCCGGCACTCCCATAATACGAGCTGGGGCCGAGACGAACGCTACCAAAGTAATTACATCACGATTTTTTTGTGAGCTACCGCCATCGGGAGTTTTTCAAACATCTCGTCCGAAACAAGAATACATCCCTCCGGTATACCTTTTAAAACCTCTGCTTCATAAACATCCATTATCCACGTTTGATGGGAAAAAACATGTTTGACGAT
>CAZKHP010000095.1:0-4238 GCA_964552695.1 uncultured Staphylococcaceae bacterium
AGCATGCTTCAAGCCAATACCTCGTCAACCTATTACTTAACCACCAGTTTGAGTTGTTCCACCACCGTTTTAAATACAACTAGCCGCACTTTCAGCGGAAAATTTTACGGAAATGGTTACACAATTTCGAATATCTCCTCAACCAACGGTCGCCCGGCATTGTTTTACAATATTAGCGGGGCCACCATCCAAAATCTCATTTTGGACAATATTGACATCGGAACGAGCTCAGCACGGGTCACCGCTGCAGCGGGAGGCATTTTAGCTTCTACCACTGCGGCCACAGGAAACACGATTACTAAAATTCGCATCTACAATTCGACGATCTATGCAAATAATTCCAATGGCGCGGGTGCCATTCTCGGCCGTGCGAACTATGGTGCGACAATATCGAATGTTATGTTGCAAAACGTAACGGTCAATAATACCAATACAGGTACCAGTTCGGGGGCCGGCGGTGTTGTTGGCAAAATGTCCGCAACCGTCAGTATTTCGGATGTTTATTTTGAAGGCTCTCTGTCTTCTCCGTACAACAGTGGCGGAGTCGTCGGCAATATCGATAACTCGACCGGAAGCTTATTGACCGTCGCTCGGGCGGTTACTTACGGAAATACCTCCATCAGGGCTACAAGTGGATACGCTGGAGGGGTTGTCGGAAGAAATCAACGTTCGGCGAGCCATTCGCTTTCCAATGTCTTTTTCACAGGAGCTATTTATAGCGCTTCCAATCGTGCGGGAACCATATATAACGGGACAACCATGACGTATTCCAATGCTTGGGCAGCCCAGTGGTCTTGGGATGGAACCCCCACCATCGCTTATACCACCATGACCGGAACCTCGGCAAACTACACGACAAATTATGTTGCCTTGAGATCCAGTCTTAACACAACTTGGTGGGAAACAAATCTTTCGGGAATCGGAAATGATGGTCATTGGACCTACGATTCAGGAACCTATCTCTTCGAATTGAAACCCAAGGTCTAGATAACGAAACTTTTCAAAAGCGGCCTTTCCAAGCCGCTTTTTTTGTTTTATGTACATCGAAAAGGTTATTTCAATAAAACGCTTATTAAAATAATATTTTAAACTTTGTGCAGATGTGTTTATAATGTATAAGTGTATGTTACAAAAATCGGCCTTTTCCGACCTTTTTTGTAGAAAAAGTTCATTTTTGTCGTTTATTTGCTTAATTACTAAGTTTGGAGGTCGCCATGTCTAAACATCGGAAGTTCACCTTAATCTGCGCTACGACTTCTTTTGTCATGGCTGCGTTAGGAACAAAAATATCTTTGGCTTATTGGGCAAGCGCGGTGAGCGGAAGCACTTCGAATAACAATGGCACCGTGAACTCCGGAACGTGGGATCGCTACACCACCGGAACCGCTATCAGTACTTGTGCCAACCTCAAAACATTTTTGCAAACAACGACTTCGGCAACCTATCATTTGACGACCAGTTTAAGTTGTCCATCGACCTCTTTGACGAATAGCAGCAAAACCTTCAGTGGGACATTTTACGGGAATGGCTACACGATTTCCGATATCTCCATTACCAATGGACGTGTAGGACTTTTTTACAGTTTATCCGGCGCCACCATCCAAAATTTAATCCTTGATAATATAAAAGTCGGAACCTCTTCCACCTTTTCCCGCGTCAACAATTACACCGGTATTTTAGCAGGCCGCATCAATGGTGCGAACACGCTTATTCAAAAGGTGAGAATCTATAATTCGAGTGCCTATTCCCGGAATTCTTACGGTGTGGGGGCGATTGCCGGATATGTCACCAAAAGTGCGACCATCACGAATGTTCTGCTTCAAGATGTCACCTTAGATTCGACCTCCTCTTCATCCGGAGGACTCGTCGGTCGGATCAACGGAGCGTCCATGGATATTTCCGATATCTATGTGGAAGCCACTATGAAATCAACCCAAGGAACCGGTGGGCTCATCGGAACTGTCGATAACAACTCGGCCAACGTCGTCGTCGTCAATCGTGCCGTCGTTTATGGAAAAACGAACCTTCAAGCTACGTCTTATTATGCTGGAGGCATTGTCGGAAATAATCAACGTAACAGTGCTTCTCATCAATTGAAGGACATCTTCTTTACCGGAACCATCAATGCTTCGAGTAACCGAGCCGGAACCATCAGTAATAATGTTGCCATGAATTATTCCAACGCCTGGGCGGCACAGTGGGAATCTTCCACCATCGCGAGTTACGCGAATATGACCGGAGTCTCTGCGCCAACCTCAAATTACAGAAATTACCGAAGCGAATTAACCACCGCTTGGTGGGGGGCAAGCCTTCCGACGATATCCACAAGTGGTCGTTGGATGTATGATGTCAGCAGTTATCTTTTTATTTTAAAACCCAAAGTTTAGGCAAAGAAAAAATGCGGTTTGTACCGCATTTTCTTTTTACATTTTGGAATCGTCGAATCCATCAAGGACTTTAGCCAACGGCCGCATAACCTTTCCGATGGTCCCTTTCTTGAAAGGGTTCCGGAGATGGTTTTTCTTAAGCAATACCGTGAACGGATATTTACCGCCCATACGGCAGAGCTTCACGTATTTGGCCCAGGCTTTGGGACGATCTTCAAGCATCTCAACGAGGAATTGGAACGCCACAACTTGGGCAAGGGTGTAATCGATATAATAGAAGGGGCTCACATAAATGTGATTTTGTCTCATCCAGTAGCGACCGCTTTCAAGGAAGGGGAAGCCATTGTATTTCTTAAGCGGGGTGAATTTCTTTTCAATTTTCCGCCAAGCTTCGCAGCGTTCTTCATGGGTCGCGTTGGGGTGTTCATAGACGAAATGTTGGAATTCATCCACGGTGACGCCATAAGGCAAGAATTCAATGCTGCTGTCCAAATGGGTAAAGCGATATTTATCTTGTTCTTCTTTGAAGAACAGTTCCATCCAAGGCCATGCAAAGAACTCCATGCTCATTGAGTGAATTTCACAGGATTCCATCGTAGGATCGCGGTATTCGGGAAGTTTGATGTCGCGCGAAGAATAACCTTGGAACGCGTGGCCGATTTCATGGGTCAAAACGTCAACGTCACCCGCGGTACCATTAAAGTTGGAGAACACGAAGGGCATTTTGTATTTGGGGAAATAGGTCATATAGCCGCCGCTTTGTTTGCCCGGCTTCGCTTCCAAATCCAATAAATGCTGATCGACCATCTTATCGAAGAAATTGCCGATTTCAGTCCCCATTTCGTGGTACATCTTTTGGGCTTGGGCGACTAAATAGTCTTTATCGCCTTTGGGGGTCGGATTCCCGCTGAGGAATTGAAGGTTCATATCATAGAAGGCGGGGCTCTTAATGCCGATGCGAGCAGCTTGACGGCGGAAGGATTTCTTCCAAAGCGGAACCACTTCTTTGCGGATTTGTTCACGGTAGAAAGCAACCATATCCGCATCGTAATCGGTTCTTCCCATACGGGCATATCCAAGTTCGACATAATTGGTGTATCCCAATTTTTTGGCCATGCCATCACGTAAATGGACCAATTGGTCATAAATATCGGCAAATTCTTTTTCGTGTTCTTCATAGAATCCGAAATAGGCTTTGGCGGCTTTCTTACGGGTCGAGCGATCAATCGCTTGCATGTATTTTCCGAGTTGGGAAAGGTTCAGAATTTTGCCATCAAACGGAATTTGTGCGGAGGCCACCAACTTACCGTATTGGCTGGACAATTTGTTCTCAAGTTGTAAATCGGCAATGATCTTTTCATCGAAACATTTGAGCGCCAATTCGGCCTTCTTAAAGAAGAACGAACCGAGCTTAGCTTCCAATTCCGGGCGGAATTTGCTGGACAAAATGGCTTTGTAGTAACGATTATACAGTGCTTGGAACTGAGGACCGAATTCATCAATGGCATCTTGCGCTTTCTGATTGGCTTCGCTTCGCGTATCGATGGAATACTTGACCGATATAACGGTCGTTTGGGTCGAGACTTCCTCGACTAACTTGACGATTTTCTTAATCGTCGAAAGTTGCTCTTTCGCACTTTGCGCCGAGGCAAAGTTGGAGAGATAGAGTTCAAATTTTTTGGAAACTTTTTTGATGTCTGGGACAACGAACGGGAATTCTTCGAATTTCATGGTTTACTCCTTTTATTTGACAATGAGGCTCGACTCAGTCATTTCGACAGGGATTTCGGCTCCGAGGAGCTCAAGAATCGTTGGGGCAATGTTGCCAAGTTTTCCGCCTTTTTTCAACAA
>CAZKHP010000096.1:0-4224 GCA_964552695.1 uncultured Staphylococcaceae bacterium
TCCGCTCTCGGGGTGGACTTCACAGAACTTGAACGACTGCCTTTTCACTCTCGGCGGTTCACTAAGCGTTCGCGTTGTGTTACTTTGCCCTTTCAACGAGCAAGAATATTTTAGTCGAGAAAGGTGAATTTATCAACTCAACCCGCCAAAATAATATAAGGAATCATAGATATCTTTAAGAACAGAACCGATTTTTTTGAGATCCACCGCTTTGGCTTTGGCGTAGGCGGCTTCGGTCGTTGGTTCAAGATTCCCATCGAGGTAGGCGCCTAACTTTTTTTCAAGTTCGATGGACGATTTACAAATATAGGCATCTTTCTTATTAACGAACATGTCGCTGTAGACCGCTTCTTCGCGGGCAATGATCTGACATTGAGCGGCCATGGCATCCAACATCGTCACCGTTCCCGCTTTGGTAAATCCAGGCAAGAAATAGACATCGGCGTTCATCAATGCCGAACGATAAACGTCATCCTCGACTAAGTCGGAGAAGTGGCAATTTTTGGGGGCCGAGCGAAGAATTTTTTTCACCTTGCGCGGCATCAGAAAACGATGCTTGCGGCCGAAATAGAAGAACTCAGCGTCGGGTCTTTTGCGAGCAATGCTGACGAGGTCTGCAAGGCCCGCATTTTCTGAATATTCTCCAGTGGTAATGATAAGCTTTCTTCCTTTTTCAAGGCGGAAATAGCGGGGAAAAATTTGTGTTTCCATCGTTTTTGTCTTATCGAACCGGGATAAATTCACACCTTCGGAAAGGACCCGGATCGGGGTCTCCACGCCAGAGTGTTTGAGGATAGCCCGGCCATTTTCGGTGGGCACCAAAATCAAGGTGACTTTGTTAAGAATCCGCAAGGCCTTAGGCTTGAGGGTCGGAACTTCACCTTTTTGATTGAGCATCGCCGCATCCGGGTCGTTTTCGCACATTAAAGCGGAGACCACGACCGGGATTTGTTTGGCTAATGCCATATTGATTACTTCTTCGTCTTTGACCGAGACGAAGTGGGCGATTTCATAAGGTTCTTTAGGATCGGAAGTATAGGAAAGTTTATTCAATTCGCACGCGCCCTTGAGACTCTTTCGGACACGAGCGCCTTCATAGAGATTTTTGTTACGCTTGTTTTGTTCGAAATAAATCAACACGCGCATGAATGTCAGTCCTCATCTTCCTCTTCGCTTTCACGAGGTTCATCATCGACATCCAATGGATCGCTGGCGCGAGCATTGGCGGCTTGGAGCGTTGGGGTTTCACCATTTTCGATGGATTCTGGCAGCGGTTTAACGACCGCAATCGAGGAAATGGATTGTTTTTCTTCCAGTCGGATCACGCGGACGCCTTGCGTGTTACGTCCGGAAATCTTGACTTGCGTCAACGAGACACGGATGACAACGCCTTCGGCGGTAATGATCATCAGATCGTCACTGGGTTCCACAGCGCGCATCGCGACGATGTTCCCGTTTTTCTCGGTCGCATTAATCGTCAAGACGCCTTTGGTACCCCTGGAGGTCAAACGGTAATCTTCGGCGGGCGACATCTTGCCATATCCCTTTTCGGTAATGACCAAGATGAGTTGTCCTTCGGCGGACGTGGTGACACCGATGACTTCGGCATCATCGTCAACGCTCATGCCTTTGACACCGCTGGTATCGCGGCCCATGGCGCGGACATCTTCTTCGGGGAACTTCACCATCTTGCCTTTGCTGGAAGCCATGCCGATAATCGCGTGGCCATCCGTATGTTTGACATCGAGGAGTTGATCGCCGTCACGTAAAGCGATGGCAATCTTTCCGTTTTGACGGATGCTTTCGAATTCTTTGATGGAGGTCCGTTTGACAATGCCTTTTTTGGTGGCAAAGAACAAGTAGTGGGAATCGAGGTATTCATCCACCGTGATGATGGCCATGACTTTTTCTTCTTTGTCCAAGTTCAACAAGTTGACAACCGGTAAACCTTTGGCGGTACGAGCGAACTCAGGAACTTGATAGCCACGGATTCGGTAGACTTTACCGAAATTGGTAAAGAACAGTAAGTCGGTGTGCGTTTTGGCATAAAGCAAGATGGAAACGGCGTCGTTTTCATTGGTTGCCATGCCTTTGACACCACGACCGCCGCGGTTTTGCGTGCGGAACGTATCGATGGCCAAACGTTTAATGTACCCGTTGGTGGTCAGCGTGATGACGATATCCGATTCGGGGATGAGGTCTTCATCATCGATGGTCGAAATATCGTTGCTGATTTGAGTTAAGCGGGCATCACCGAATTTGGATTTGATGTCATCGAGTTCGGATAAAATGAGGTCCACCACTTTGGCGCGGTCGGCCAGAAGCTCACGATAGGATTTAATACGGGTTTCCAAATCCGCACGTTCATCTTCCAGTTTGAGTTTTTCAAGACCGGTCAAACGACGGAAGGTCATATCCAAAATTTCTTTGGTTTGTTTGTCGGTTAAACCAAAGCGTTCGGAAAGTTTAGCTTTCGCGATATCGATGGTCTCGCTCGAACGGATAATCGCAACGACTTCATCGATGTTATCAATGGCAATCAAATAACCGATGACGATGTGGTCGCGGTCTTCCGCTTTCTTCAGTTGGAAACGGGTCCGGCGTTCGATGACTTCGATTTGGAAATCGAGATAATCTTTCAACATCTCGACGATCGGGAGAACTTTGGGTTGTCCGTGATCCAAACAGAGCATGATGATGCCGTAGCTGACTTGGAGTTGAGTGTTTTTGAAAAGTTGGTTGAGAATGACTTCGGGAATGACGTCGCGGCGAAGTTCAATGACGACACGAATGCCTTCTTTGTTGGATTCATCGCGAATGTCGGTAATGCCTTCGATGATTTTTTCTTTGACCAGGTTGGCGATCATTTCGATCATTTGGGCTTTATTGACTTGATACGGAATTTCCGTTACGATAATCCGTTTTTTGCCGTTTTCCATTTCTTGGATTTCGGTTTTGGAACGGATGGTAATGCTGCCGGTGCCGGTTTCATAGGCATCGCGGATGCCACCTTTACCAAGGATAATACCGCCGGTCGGGAAATCCGGTCCGGGGAGCGTTTCCATTAATTCGAGCACGGAAACGTCGGTTTTTTTGGCGACGATTTTGACAGCGTCAATGACTTCGTTGAGGTTGTGAGGCGGAATTTTGGTGGCCATACCGACGGCGATACCATCGCTGCCGTTGACAAGCAAGTTCGGGAAACGGGACGGTAAAACAACCGGCTCCTTTTCCGTGCCGTCGTAGTTGTCGACGAAATCAACCGTATCGGAGTTGATGTCGCGAACCATTTCAAGCGCAATCTTCGACATACGGGCTTCGGTATACCGCATAGCGGCGGCTTCATCACCGTCGACGCTGCCGAAGTTACCGTGACCATCCGCCAAGATGTAGCGCATCGAGAACGGTTGGGCTAAACGGACGAGGGTGGAGTACAAGGCTTGGTCACCGTGGGGGTGATATTTACCCATGACGTCACCGACGATACGAGCGGATTTCTTATAGGGTTTGTCGGGTTGCATGCCGAGTTCGTTCATACCGAAGATAATTCTGCGGTGAACAGGCTTTAACCCATCGCGGACATCCGGAATGGCACGCGAAACGATGACGGACATTGCATAGTCCAAGAAGGCACTGCGGACTTCGTTGGCGATTTCAACGGGACGAAGGCCCGGAACGATCCCGGCTTCGACCTCTTCAATTTCGTTTTCGATTTCTTTTTCAGAGGCTTCTTCTTCGGCGGGAACGGCTACTTTTTTCTCTTCTGCCATGGTAATCGCTCCTTTCTAGATATCCAAGTTCTTAACGAACTTGGCGTTTTTGGCGATAAATTCTTTGCGCGGATCGACCGAGTCACCCATCAAATCGGTAAACACGGCATCGGCTTCGATGGCGTCTTCCATGGTGACTTTCAACATCTTGCGGCCTTTGGGATCCATGGTTGTTTCCCACAATTGTTGGGCATCCATTTCACCAAGACCTTTGTAGCGTTGGAACGGATATTGCGGAGGAAGATTGAGTTTGGATTTCAAAACTTCCAATTGTTCATCGTTGTAGCAGTAGTATTGTTTGCTACGATATTCAACCTTGTATAAGGGCGGTTGGGCAATGTAAACATAGCCCGACTCGATGAGGGGTCTCATATAGCGGAAGAAGAAGGTCAAAAGCAAAATGCGGATGTGGCTGCCGTCAACATCAGCATCGGTCATGATGACGATTTTGTGA
>CAZKHP010000097.1:0-4186 GCA_964552695.1 uncultured Staphylococcaceae bacterium
AACCGATGATCACGAAGAGGATGCCAATGCCGGCGACAATCGGGTAAACCGGCCAAGGCACTCGGAACGAAAACAGTCGCACGATTTCGGCGATATATAACGCGTGCCCCAATAAAAAAGCTATGAGTCCAAACAGTAAAAACCATTTGCTCCGTTTTTTGAAAATCAAGAAAATGTCGCCGATCCATCCAAAAAGGATGCCTAGATAAAGCGGGATCTCGCGCGAGGTCAACGCAAACAGAGAAAACGCCAATAACGGCATGATAAAAAGTTTACTCCAATGACGCCCTTTTTCGTTTTCCTTAAAACAGAAAAATAAGTGAAGGCAGGTTACGACAATCAGGAGTGACAAACCGATGATGAAATGGGTTCGCATAGGGGTCCTTTTTTCTCAACTTTTTTACATTTTAACACATTTCTAAACCGCTGAATCTTTTTCCTGTCATATCAAGATATGTGTATAAAAAAATGCCGACATGCGGCATTGGTTTTCTGGCGGAAGATGAGAGATTCGAACTCTCGCGGGACTTGCATCCCCTATCGGTTTTCAAGACCGACCCCTTCAACCGCTTGGGTAATCTTCCTTTTGGTGGACCCTGCAGGACTCGAACCTGCAGCCAGCCGGTTATGAGCCGGAAGCTCTAACCATTGAGCTAAGGGTCCTTCGTGACAGGCACTTTGTAATTATATATTAACCATTGCGAAAATAGAAGAAAGAGAACCACTCTGAGAAAGAAAAAACCCACTGCGTGAGTGGGTTTAGGGGTCGATGGTAGCTGCGGGGGGATTTGAACCCTCGACCCACCGGGTATGAACCGATTGCTCTAGCCAGCTGAGCTACGCAGCCATCAACTTGGTGGAGCCAAGGGGGATCGAACCCCTGACCTCCTGGTTGCAAACCAGGCGCTCTCCCAACTGAGCTATGACCCCGTTGGCCAAGACGATTACGCATTGATAATAATAGCGATTTATAAGAACCTTTGCAAGCAAAATAAAGCTTTTTCCCTTGGAAAGGATATTACGCTTGGCGCGCCCGACAAGAATCGAACTCGTAACCCCCAGATTCGAAGTCTGATGCTCTATCCAATTGAGCTACGGGCGCAACGAAAAGAATTATATCTTGAAATCACCCAGACCGTAAAGTTTAAATTTGCGGAAGATAAAATCGAGAAGCCAAACGAGGGAAATCGGAAGAACGATTTCCAAGAGTCCGATGCTTAACCAAATTTGCAGTTGACTGCTTCCTGCGGCACTCATGGAAGAATAGGTTCCGAATTGACCGACAAGACCACTGGTGCCCATGCCGGCTCCGGTAGCCACGCATTGGGTCTTGAAGACCATCGTGGCGAGAGGGCCTAAAATAGCGCTGGCGATAATCGTGGGAAGCCAAATAATCGGCTTCTTTAGAATGTTCTTGAATTGAATCATGCTGGTGCCGATACCTGTGGCTAAAGTCGTTCCAATGGGATTATCTTTACGGCCTTGAACGGCAAAGCCCACCATTTGAGCGCAGCAACCTACGACGGCGGCACCTCCGGCAAGGCCGGAAATATTGAACGCAATCGCAATGGCGGCCGAAGAAATCGGGAGTGTCAAAGCGATGCCCATCGCCACGGAAATAGCAATGCCCATGAAGAAGGGCGCATAGGTGGTCGCGTTGTTGATGAACAGACCGACGGCGGTCGTCACCGAATAGACCGGAGTATAGATGATTAAGGCAATGAGAAAACCGATAATAGAGAACAATAAAGGAATAAGTATGATATCCACGGAGGTTTTCTTCTTCAGAATCAGACCAACAAGGTTAACCGTGGCCACAACCGTAATATAAATCACGAGCGGATCGGCTTTGGCCCCGATGATGGTGCTGCCGGCAATGCCGCCCACCGCGCCTGCACAAATAAGACGTAATCCCTTTAAATCCATGGACCATGCGACGCCGATACCGATACCGACACCCATCAGCCCTTTTAGGACCGTTCCAAGACCCATAATGTTGTTACCGATATTGATAATCCATCCAAAGAGTTGAATATCAAAATCAAGCAACGAACCAATCTGGGTGATGATAACACCGATGATCAAAGTGGCAAATAAACCAAAGGCCATGCCATTAGTGGTTTTCACCAAATAGTCGAGTAATCCTTTCCAAAACGCTTTGTTTCGGAACAGGTTGGTTTTCTTTTGTTCGGTTTCGGGCATAAAAGGTCCTTCTTTCAGGGATTTTAAGGAACGACACGCTGAGACCATTGTATAACAAATCCAAAATAGATACGATATCCTCCCAACAAAAAACGGCCCAAGAAGGGCCGTCTTGAGAGGATTGGTTATTTCTTCGCGGCGAAGAGGTATTTGGCGGCAAGAGCGGCTAACGCGGCACCGAGTAAAGGTCCGACGATGAAGACCCAAACTTGAGACAATGCTAAGGGCTCGCCACCGAAAGCAAGGACAAGCGCGGGAGCTAAGCTACGGGCCGGGTTGACGGAGGTTCCGGTTAAAGGAATTCCGAGGATGTGGACAAAGGTTAACACTAAACCGATAACGATACCGGCAATGGAGGACGTCTTTTCGCTCGAGGTAACGCCGATGATGGCTAACACGAAGACGAACGTCAAGATGACTTCAACGATCAACGCGCCAATCGCGCTGAGGCCGATGCCGTAGAACACGGTGACATCGAACAACGGACCGTCGACAACATAACTTCCAAAACCGTTCGCACCTAAACCATAGACGCCCAGCATACTGTCAGCAATGTCGGCGTTTCCGGACATTTTGCCAATCGCTAAGAGAATGGCGGAACCGGCTAAAGCACCTAAGACTTGGGCGATGACATATCCGATCAAATCTTTGCCCGACAATTTTTTGAGGATGAACATGGCGAATGAAACGGCGGGGTTGATGTGGCATCCGCTGATGTGCCCGATGGCATAAGCCATGGCAACGATGGATAAACCGAACGCTAACGCGATAATGAGTATCCGCGCTGCCGGTTCGACTCCGGTCGTGGTCACAAACACGGCGGTTCCGCAACTGAAGAGCACTAAGACAAACGTTCCGATAAATTCAGCAAAGTATTTTTTCATGTTTTCGATCATAATCGATAAACCTCCAATGCTCTTATTTTAGTCCTTATGCGCTTCATTTTTCAATCGGATACGACCCAAAAAAAGAAAAAAACCACCGCTCTGCGATGGCCTTATATGCTCTGGTCGGGAAAACAGGATTTGAACCTGCGACCCTCTGGTCCCAAACCAGATGCGCTACCAAGCTGCGCTATTTCCCGAAAATGGCGCGCCCGACAGGAATCGAACCTGTAACCCCCAGATTCGTAGTCTGGTACTCTATCCAGTTGAGCTACGGGCGCATAGTGCTTATAAAATATAACAATATCCGTCATAAATTACAAGCGTTTTTTCGGGATTGGAGGTTCCTGACGGAGTTGAACCGACGATCATTGAGTTGCAGTCAATTGCCTTACCACTTGGCTAAGGAACCACGTCGTTGGCGACGCTTCCTTAGTATAGCATCGCCAACTTTGTGTTTCAATGAGAAAGAAAGGCTACTTTTGGGTGCCTTTGGCTTTGCGCCGTTGATGGCGTTTGCTCTTCTTCTTTTGTAAAAAGAAATAGACGGCGATGGCCACTACAACCAGCACGCCTGCGCCAATACCGATATAAGCGCCGATGCTTAAGGTCGTGGCTTTAAAATTCGACCACATTTCCACCACGCGGGCGTTATCCGCGCCAAAGTCTTGCATGACGATGCAGCGGGTAATCGTTTCTTCGGTCGGATATTGGGCTTCGAATTGACGTCCGAGTTCGGCGGTTTCGATGACCATATCCGCTCCGACGGAAACGGTTCCGTCAAAGAAATAGGTTAAGTCGATCGATTCGCTTCCGGTCGGATCACCATAGACATCATTGACGCGGGCCAAGACTTCGTCCCCGGCGATGAAGGAGGTGTAACCGATGTAATCCATATTCAAGCAGGCAATCGTCGGATCCGAAATAAAGTTGACAAATTGTTGAGCCAACACGGTGTTGGCGCCGTTAGGCATGACCCAACCGTCGAACCAAATGTTGCTGGCTTCTTCGGGGACGGTGTAGTTGAGGATTTTGTCTTCTTCCTCTTCGGCGATGTCCATGCTGTAAACAGCATCACCGCTCCAGGCGACGTTGATATC
>CAZKHP010000098.1:0-4185 GCA_964552695.1 uncultured Staphylococcaceae bacterium
GGCGGAGGCGGCCATTTCCGTTAAAAACCCTGCATTCGCCAAATGTTTATTTTTTAAGCGGTTAATGCTATGATTGATTATGTTCAAAAAAAGGGAGTGAAAGAAATGATTACTTTAATTAGTGTTGGTGGTTGGATTGCTATCGGTTTCGCCGTCCTGATCGTCTTCTTAGCGATCTGGATTGTCAGTTGGGGCATCGGAACCTACAATAAATTGGTCAAAGGCCGCAACAAAGTCAAGAATTCGTGGGCCCAAATCGACGTTCAATTGAAACGCCGCTTTGATTTGATCCCGAACATCGTGGAAACCGTCAAAGGTTATGCCGCGCATGAAAAGAGCATCTTAGAAGAATTTGCCAAAGCCCGTAAACTTTACGATACCGGCGCCGGTGAAGGTTCCGTGGGTAAAATGGCGGAAGCCAACGCGCAACTGAGCAAACTCATTGCGATTACCGTCGAACGCTATCCGGAACTCAAAGCGGATACCCAATTCATCAAGCTTCAAGAAACCTTGAATGACACCGAGAACAAGATTGCTTTTGCCCGTCAATTCTATAACGACGTGGTCCTCAGCTTCAACAACTCGCGCGAAGTCTTCCCCAGCAACATCATCGCCAACATGTTTGGCTTTAAAGAAGCGGAACTCTTCAAGATCGTCAAAGAAGAAGAAAAAGAAGCTCCGAAAGTCAAATTCTAGTTTCCCAAGTTTCGTAAGCCCCACTTTGTGGGGCTTTTTCTTTTCCTTGAATGATGGGCGGATATCGCCTAAGATAAATAAAGGAAACAACTATGGCAAATCGCATCTTTAAAAACGAAAAATCATTCTTTGGCCGGCTTGAGGCCTTTTATTGGAAACTTTGGGCGAAAGAAGGCTTCCGCTTTTTAGTCATCGGAGGCATCAATACCGTCGTCGGCTATATTGTCGGAACTTCGCTCCGTTTCCTCTTTCAAGATGTCTTCGGCATCACGTATAAATGGATTTTCTTGAAAGCTTCCATCGATATCCCCTACTTGCTGATGTTCGTGTTACTTTTCTCTTATTCCTACTTCATGATGTCCAAGTTCGTGTTCCGGACCAAGTGGCAACTTTCACGGAACTTCTTGTATTTGTTATCGTCCGCGCCGAACTTCTTCTTGCAACAACTGTTCATCTGGCTTTTTGAGGACATCATCGGCTTACCCTACTGGTGGGCTTACATCCTGGCAAGCCTTGCTCCGATTCCCATCATGTACTTTGTAAACAAAATCTTGGTGGTCCCCATGGAAAAGAAGCCGATCAAAGAAACAAAGGATACCAAATAAACGGGCAAGTCCCGTTTTTTCTTTACAAGCAAGACCCTGTGTCTTATGGACAAAACGGATTTTTTTGTCTATGATGGAAACGAGGACTTTCTATGCATCAAATCATATCGATGGGCAAACACAGCAAAACGTATAACGTGGCGCTTCATTATCATAACCACTGGGAAGTGGTTTATTGTACGTCCGGTTCGGGACGTTTCGTCTTCCAAGACGGACCCGCCGTTTCCTATGGGAAAAACGAAGTGGTCGCGATTCCCCCGAATACCCTTCACTCGAACCTGAGCGATACGGGCTTCACCAATTTGCACCTTACGTTTGACGCGGCGGCCTTCCCTTTCAAGACCCCAATCAAAGTGTTCGATAACGAAAACAAACATATTTTGGCCGCGCTCAACCAAGCCTACTTCTATTTCATGAGCGATATCGAAAACAAAGACGGCGTGATGACTTCGCTTGGCGACCTGATTGCCAACTACCTCATCAGTTTCGTGGCCCGTGAACGTTTCTCGCCGGGCGTCGAAAAGCTCCGGGCCGCCATCATCGTCAACTTTGCCGACCCCCGCTTCTCGATTGACAGCTTCATGCAAAATGAGCCCCATAACCCGGACTACTTAAGAAAAATCTTTAAGAAAGAAACCGGATTGTCCCCCTTAGGCTTCTTGACCACCACCAAAATGACATTTGCCAAAAAACTCTTGTCCAACCAGACCATCAACCACCTCAACATCAACGAAATCGCTTCGATGTGCGGATACGATGATGCCCTCTACTTCTCCCGCGTGTTCAAAAAGCAAACGGGCCTCTCGCCCAAAGCCTTCATGGATGAATGCCAAAAAGAAAAGGACTGATTATTTCAGTCCTTTTTTCGTTTTTAAGATGCCTTTGACTTGCGATTCGTAGGTATCGATTTGGGCTTCCACTTTGAGCTCGGCGAATTGGTTCATATACAATTTGTGATACGTTCCGTTTTGCGAGAGAAGTTCGCGGTGTGAACCATCTTCGATGATTTTTCCTTCGCTCATCACGAGGATGCGGTCGCAATCGACGACGGTCGAGAGACGGTGCGCGATGATGACCGAGGTACGGCCCACCAAGACTTTGCGGATGGCCGCTTGGATGATGGCTTCGGTTTCGGTATCGATCGAGGAAGTCGCTTCATCGAGAATCATGATGGCCGGGTTCCGGACGATGGCGCGGGCAAATGAGATGAGTTGTTTTTGTCCGACCGAGAGTTCGTTGCCGCCGTCTTCGAGGACGGTATCGTAACCTTTCGGCTGCGACATGATGAAGTCGTGGACTTCGACGGTTTTGGCGGCTTGGATAATTTCTTCATCGGTGGCGTTGAGTTTGCCATAACGGATGTTGTCTTTAATGGTGCCGCTGAAGATGAATGGTGTTTGTTGGACGTAACCGATGTTGCTTCGTAACCAACCGATGGACCGTTGACGGTAATCGACGCCATCAATCAAGAGTTCGCCTTGCGTGGGTTCATAGAACCGGCACAAGAGGTTGACGGTCGTGGATTTGCCGCTACCGGTTTCACCGACGATGGCAATGCTTTGACCTTTCTTGATTTTCAGGTTCATATCATGGATGACTTCGGTATCTTTGAGGTAGGAGAACGAGAGATGGCGGAATTCGATGTCGCCTTGAAGCGGCTCGTAATTTTCAGTTTTGCCATCAAAGAGACCGCCGTATTTGGCGATGACTTCGGGCGTATCGACGATTTCGGGCTTGGTTTCGATTAAGGATAGAATCTTCTCAACCGAGGCTTGCGTGCCCATCACATCACCGAAGATTTCGGCGAATTCTTGAATCGGGTTATAGACTTGACCGACAAAGCCGATGAAGAGAATGAACATCGAGACATCGACGATGGTTTCGGTACCGACGATGGTCACCGGGATAAATTGATAGCCGAAGATGATGATGGCGGCCGTGGTTAAGGCAGCGACGATGGAGACGGACGGTTGGAAGAACGATTGCGTTTTTCCGGTTCTGAAATACTTCCGGTTGACATCCGTAATGATGTCATCGGCTTCATCCTGAACGGAATTTTCAATGGCCAGCGTTTTGATTGTTTTAGCCCCGGCGATGCATTCGGCGAGCCAACCGACGAAGCCCGAATAGGCGGTGCGTGCGGTCCGCGAGAGTTTGAGAATCGTGGTTTCAAAGTAGGGAGCGATGATCATGATCAAGGGTGTGCTCGCCAAGATGATGAGCGACATTTGCCAAGAGATCGAGAACATCGTAATGAGCGATAAAACAAGGTCAAACGTAATCCAGATGATCCGGATGATACCCCAAGAAAGGATATCGCTGATTTTACTCGTATCGTTTTGCATCCGGGCGATGATCCATCCGCTGGAGGTGCGGTCGAAATAAGAGAACGATAGTTCTTGGACGCGGCGGAACGAGTCACGGCGCATGGCCACCATGATCTTCATTTCCAAATAGTTGGTGATGAAGAATGTCGAGAAGATGGAGAGCGAACGGATGAGCATGGCACCAATGAGCAAAGCTCCGAATTGCCAAAAGGAGACATTGAAGGTAATGCCGAAGAACAGTTCGACTTTAATGGATAAATCAGCGAGTGAGACAAGGCCGGCGCTTTGTTGGATGGCTTTGATGGCCGCGCGGTTCATCAACGGAACGAAGCTGGAGTCGTGGAATGAGGTGAAGACCATGGTTACCGCAAGGAAAACCAAAAGATACCACCACTGGATGGCGTATTTAAAGATACGTTTCCAAACACCGAAATTGAGTTTTTCGGCAAGTTGCTCTTCTTCAAAGGCAAAGTTACTCATGGCGGTGCTCCTTTCTAGACCATGCGGGTCTGAATGTCATAGATCCGTTTGTACAGGCCGTCTTGTTTTAATAATTC
>CAZKHP010000099.1:0-4175 GCA_964552695.1 uncultured Staphylococcaceae bacterium
TCGGCAAAGAGGGTTCCGCCTTTGGTGGCGATGGCAAACGAATACTTGGCTAGTTCGCGTTGCCCGGGACGGAATTTGGAAAACGGAAAGTCCAACCGTGATGCACTTTCGTTGCGTTTGGTTTTCTTATCAAAAAGGATGCGGTAAAAGTCAAGATAATCTTCCATGTAGGTGAGAACATCGCGTTCCAAGTCCGGAGTCGAAAAAACATACTCACGGATCATCCGTTCTTCGGTGCCTTGATGGATATACGTAAGACGGACACCGACCTGCTCCAAACTTTTCTCATGGGCATACATCAGGGCGTAACATTTGGCTTGTCCGAGATGCCAGTCCGCTTGCGAATCGGCAAATTCTTTTATATCGATGACCGTGGACTTGATTTCGTCGATAATCACGCCAAAAGGGCCGACGATGATGCCATCGGCGCGTCCTTGAAGACGGATAGCGAATTCTTCCACCGCAAACGTTTCGTCCAGTTCATACTCGCTGAGATAACTGGCGCCTTGGCGTTTTTGGTAGTAAGCGTGAATGCGGCTGCCTTCTTGCATCGAGGCTTTGTTAAAGACACGGTTATCGATGTCCCCGCGGCGAAGCAAAAAATCAACCAGTTCATGCACCGACAAAACAAGCGTTTTTTCCATAGATCCTTTCGTCGGTCACTGCCTCTTAAGCAGGATCGGCGACTTTCGATTTGATGAGTTTGATATCTCCGTAAACGAGCATCTTGACGCGCTTTCCTTGATAGTAGGAAATCACGCCATAGAAGGCGTTGGCGAGGATGAGTAAATTAAAGATTTGGACCACGAATCCCCAAAACGGGAACGCGAAGAAAACGGATCCGCTGACGAGGCCTCCGACACACCATGCGATGAGGTTCAAAAGACCTTGATTGGCGAACCAATTATCGAGCTCGATATCTTGGCTTTGGACTTTGCGGCAATAGGGTAAGAAGAACACTAAAAAAGCCCATGCACGGAGTGGATCAAGCTTCGTTTCCGCGGTGGCTTTTTTGTTGCTTTCGATGGGATCGACATCAATGACGTCTTTGTTCGTGTCTACCATATTAATTCATGACCTTTCCTTTGAGATTGGGATGCCCGTTGATGAAGGCTTGCGCATCCACACGGCCCTTGCCTTCTTTTTGTAACACGAGGAGTCGGACTTGACCGTCTCCGACTTGAAGAATAAGTCCGTTACGGTCGGCATTTACAAGCGTTCCGACAGGAGCGGAAACTTCGTGATTCACGACCTTGGCTTTGAAGATTTTGACTTTCTTTTCTTCGAAGATTAAGTAACCGCCGGGATGGTCGGTGAGGGCTTTGACCCAACCGCAGAATTTTTCGGCGGGAAGCGACACATTGAGGTGTTCGGCATCGGCTTTGATCATCGAGGCAAAGGTGACTTGGCTTTCGTCTTGGGGAACGCCTTGGAGTTTGCCATCGAGATAAAGGGGCAAATCCGTTAAAATCATCTCCAACGCGAGCGGTTTGAACTTTTCGATCAGAGAAGTCATCGTTTCGTCTTCACTAAGGGTGACTTTGCGGGTCGAATACATTCTTCCGGCGTCCATCTTATCGATCATTTCCATGAGCGTAATGCCGGTTTCTTTTTCACCGTTGATGAGCGCGTATTGCATTGGTGCGGCACCGCGTAATTTGGGAAGCAAGGACCCGTGAAGGTTCAAGCATCCGTAACGGGGAATATCGAGCAATCCTTGTGGGACGATTTGCCCGTAAGCCATGGTGATGATGACGTCGGGTTGAAGGTCTTTGACGAAGGCATAATCTAAGCGGATTTTAATGGGTTGGAAAACGGGAATTCCGTATTTAAGGGCCACCGCTTTGGTCGGCACCGGGACGATTTCCTTTTTACGGCCGACGGGCTTGTCGGGTTGGGCAATCAGGCCGACAAAATGGTATCCGTCCTTGATCATCCCTTCGAAAACATACGCGGCGATTTCGGGAGTACCCATGAAAACCACCTTTAATTGTGTTTTATCCATGATTTTATCCTCTTTCGTTCAAATCGTTTGCATTATGGCCAGCGACTGCTTACTATATTATCGCAAATAGAGACCATTTTACAAATGGTAGCGTACTTGTTTTTTTAAAGGAGTTTCCACGATGAAGAAAACCAAAACCGAAGGCTACTTTGCCTCCATTAAACGGCGTGATCCGGCGGCTCGCAACGGGCTCCAGATTTTGCTTTTTTATCCCGGTGTCAAAGCCTTGTTTTGGTATCGCATCGCGCACTTCTTTTGGACGCATAAAATCCGTTTCATCGCCGATTGGATTTCCTATTCCACACGGCGACGGACTGGCATTGAAATTCACCCGGGCGCCACGATCGGAAAACACCTCTTCATCGACCATGGCATGGGCACCGTCATCGGGGAAACCGCAATCGTCGGCGATAACGTCACGATGTATCACGGCGTAACCCTCGGCGGGCGCGGCGTGGAACACGGAAAACGCCACCCCACCGTCGGCAACAATGTGTTTATCGGAACAGGCGCTAAAATCTTAGGTAATATCGTGGTCGGCGATGATGTCCGCATCGGGGCCAACGCGATGGTCCTCCATGACGTTGATCCGGGTGCGACCGTTTACGGCGTGACGACACGAAAAGAATAGAAGGTCCGAAAGGGCCTTTTTTGTTGGACTTAACAGTT
The DNA here is from genome assembly GCA_964552695.1 of uncultured Staphylococcaceae bacterium. GTDB lineage: Bacteria > Bacillota_I > Bacilli_A > RFN20 > CAG-826 > CALMWE01. The sequence goes on from CAZKHP010000099.1 coordinate 2,675, forward strand.
TTCGCTTGCGGGTATAAATTAGTCACTTTTCAAAAGTGTCATGAGATAGTAAAATGACTTTAGCGTGGCCGTGAGGGAAACCGAATGATTGATTATATCAAAGACGCCGAAACGTGTTTGGAACGAGGGGACTTTGCCAGCGCAAAGCGTTATTTTTCGCTTGCCCGCCGCGATAATCCCGATGATTGGCGTCCTTGGTTCGGTTTAGCCCGGGCCATTACGTGCGATTTCACCGTGATTGACCAAGGCAACTGGAAAAAATTCACGGACCGCGCGAAAAGTTTGACCGACGAGGAAGGCCGTCGCTATATGGACAGCATTCTCGGTCAATACTTGCATACCATCGAAGAACGGATTCATGGCGGAAACGCCCGCGTCCATCCTCCGGTGTCCGATCGAAAACTATCTTCCTTCCGCCCCGTGATCCAAGAACAGCACAACAACTGGTCCGAAAAGGATGATCGCTTGTTCGGATTCGTGATGATCGTGATTGCCGTTCTGGTCATCTCCTTCATCGTCTACTTGGCCATACGCGGAGCTCGATAATCATGAAACAGGCAGGTAACCCCAAAGTGAAACGCTACTTTCAAGCGGTCGACAAACTGATGCATACATCCCGGACAGTCCGGGATATTTTTGATATTTCGACCTTGACGTTTGGCAAAATCGTCTATGCCGAATACTTCGACGAAAACGGCCGTCACCGGGAAATCCGTTACGACGATTTTCGCAGCCGTTGCTTCGTTTTCGCCAGTCAAATCGCTGCGTTAACGCATGATCTTCCCGAAGGGTCCATTGTCGGTCTCAAATTGAAGAATTGTCCCGAATGGGCCATGGTTTTTTGGGGAATCTTGATGAATGGTTTTGTGCCATTTTTGCTCGATGCACGCGCTTCGGGTGAAGCCAGCGACCACTTTTTGGAGCAAGCCGGAGCGAAAGCTCTTATTGCCGATGATTTCCACAACTATGCACGCCCTCGGTTTACTTTGACGGACCTAAGTTCACAAGCCCCGAATTATAGTTTTGAACCCACCTGGGAAAACCGGGTGATTTTTGCGTCCAGCGGCACCACAGGAGAAGCCAAATTGGTGGTCTTTGACGGAGAAAATCTGTGCGCTCAGATCAATGCCGCGTATGAAATGCCCAATACCACCGCCGACATCATGTATCCGCCGACGATGGGCAATTTGAAAATCTTAGCGTTTATCCCATTCCATCATATTTTCGGATTTGTCGCGGTTTTCCTTTGGTACACGTTCTTTGGAAAAACACTTGTTTTCCTTCATGAATTAGCACCCAAAGAAATCTTGACGACCTGCCAGAAATTACGGGTCAGCCATGTTTACGCCGTTCCGTTGTTCTGGGATAACATCGCCACGACCTTGAAACGGACGGCGGCCTTGCAAGGTCCCGAACGTGCGGCACTCCTGGAAAAAATGATTGCGTATCGCATCAAAAAGATTTCCAAAGCCGAAGCAGGCATCGCCGCGAGCAACATCGC
>CAZKHP010000100.1:0-4138 GCA_964552695.1 uncultured Staphylococcaceae bacterium
CTTCAGCTTCGTGCGGACGGTCCAGCCGGTGTTCGACCGGAACTGCATCCGGTGATAGCACGGTAGACGTCAGCGACACCGCAACCGGCGGCGCGGGGTGTAGGGCTGGGGGGCTAGTCTCCAGCGCCGGCAACGGCGGCAATGTAACTGAAGAGTTTGATTTCGGATGAGGTTTTCTTAAGCAAGAGGTTGGTACCCGCCAGAGCGGCCGTCGCAAACATGAGAACCACCGAGATCGCGGTGAAGAAGTTTTTCGATTCCGCCATATACTCAAGATTGAAAGGCGAAAAGAGTTGGTCTTGAGTGACCTGCGGGATAATTTCTACTTCCATAATATAAATTGGAAAAATGTTCATAATGGCAAGTGCCACGAAAAAGGCAATGGCAACTATGTAAATAATGGTCGTTTTTTTCATAGGCGCACCTTTCTTATATCGTTTCGATTATAGCACGAAATCCCAAAGGGTAAATAACCTTTATGCGGAAATCATCACTACTTGTCGTTTATTTTGGCTCTTTGCAAGGCAAATACGTGGCTTAATCTCGTTTTTTTGGCAACCGAATGTGAAGATGTAAAAAGGTTTCATCTCTTATGTAACAACCCTTCAAAAGCCGCTCATTTTTATAGACACAAAATGGGTTGCGTCGTTTCTGTTATCATTTCGTTAACCCCTCCGAAAAACTTATGATATAATACACCAAGATAGCAGGAAAGGGGCGGATGGCCGTGGCGACAATTGAACAACAAATCGAAGCAACGATTGAAAAAATCCGACCGTTTATCCGACGTGACGGAGGAGATGTCCAGTTCGATTCGTTCATCGATGGCATCGTTTACGTCAAAATGTTCGGCGCCTGTGCCGACTGTGGCCTCTTGGATACCACGCTATCTTCCGGCATCGAAGTCATCCTCATGGAGGAAGTTCCCGGTGTTCTGGGCGTAAGACTCGTCGACGACAAACCGAAACCGACCGAGACGTCAAAATAAAAAAACGAAGGTGTGCGACCTTCGTTTTTTTTATCTTTTAATCTTAGATTAATAATTGTTCGGATCAATCGTTCCGCTCGCGAGGAATTTATTCTTAATTAATTCGCGGACATATTCGTGAGTGTTGAATTCCTTGCTTCGATCATGGAGATAACTTTGATAGCCGTCTCCGAAGGCTTTTTCCGACAAGTAATTGATGACAATGACTTTGTAGGTCCCAGTATTGGTAATCGACTCGCCGTTGAGGAGTTTTGTTTTTGCCGCATCGGTTCCATAAGTATAATCCCCTTCGGCAAGCCAAGCTTTGAGTTCAGAACCGTTCAGCGTACACATAATCAATTCGTTATCGAAGGGGAAACATTCGTAGACATCGCCGTAAGTGACTTGTCCTGCGTCAAGCGTGGAGCGGACACCTCCCGTATTGTGGAAGGCCACTTGAGCTCCATAGGCTTGCCCATAGGCGTACATTTCTTGAACCGCCATATTGACGAGTTTCAACTTGTCCATATAGCCCGTGAGCGTTCCCACGACTTCTCCCTTAATCGGACCGGTAATTGCTAGATATTCATCATAAATAGCTTTGACCCCGGAATCTTCTTGCAAAGAAAGAACACCGGTGTTTTTGCAAGAGATATAACCATAATTATCCACCGTCACCTGATCGGTCGTTTTGTTGTAAGAAAGAGAAACATGGCTGATGGCAGAGCCGTTACTTCCGCCTTGCACGAGTGGTACGCCATCTTCAATCGAAGTTTCGGCACGGTGCGTATGGCCACAGAAAACCGCGTCGACATAAGTCAAAAGGGTTGAATCGACAGAACCTTCATGGTTCAGCAAAATGACGATATCCGCGCCTTGGTTTCTCAGTTGGTTGGCCGCTTGTGGGACCACCGAGGTGGCGCTGACAAAGTTGTAATTGGCAACGGCCGTGGCTAAAATCGAACCTTCGAGCGAAGAGCCGATAATGCCGATGATGCCGATGCGGACGCCTTGGCGTTCAATCATCGTGTAGGCATCTACGAAATCCGCGAGGTCACTAGTCCGTTTATCGAAAATATTGGCTCCCAAGAATGGGAAGTTTGCTAATTCATCATTGGCCCGGATGTATTCGTCGGTCCAATCAAATTCGTGATTTCCCAACGCCATAGCCGCAAAATTCATTTCGTTCATAGCTTCAGTGACTAACGCACCATGGGTTAAGTTACTGTCAGCCGAACCTTGCCACATATCACCGGCTGAAACGACGACGGTTCCTTCCGGATTGGCGGCTTCTTGTTGTTTGAAAAAAGTCCCCAACCGGGTAATGCCGGCGTATCCGCTTGAAGAATTCATTTCCACTGTGCCATGGAAGTCGTTGAGCGCATAAAAATCTAAGTTTGTGACTTCATTTTCAGGTTCACTCGGCCAAGACGAAGTATCAATCGAGCTTTCCGAAATCGAGACACTGGTGGATTCCTCTTCGCTGGATGAACTCGAAGAAGAAGATGAGGAGATCGATGAACTGGAGCTGCTCGAAGAGGAACTCGACGAGACGCTGGAGGAGGAGCTTCCTTTGACTTCACAAGCGGAGAGTAACAAAAGCGGTAAGAGAGTGAAAAGAATGCCTTTTTTCATATATCCTGCTTTCTATAAAAGAATATTCTCGCGACGGTTCACGATGACATAGCCCGCGCGGTTATACACGTCCACGCGGTTGTAAGTCAGTGGAACGCCATCGGGTTGGACAAATAGGCCACCCGCTTCTTCAACAATGATTTGACTGGCCGCGGTATCCCATTCTTTGGTCCCTGCGGAAAGCCGATAGGAGACTTCGGCCAAACCTTCGGCAATACGGCAGGCTTTGATGGACGAGCCATACGTTTCACGATGCGTAATCCGAGTCGGATACTTCAGCAGAATCGCTTTTTCGTTGTCGTTGAAATGAAAACGCGAAGTCAGCATCGTCAAATCCTTGGTCTTGTCATTGACGTGAATTTGGGTCGTCACACCGTGTGTGACATGAAAGCTGCCCATGCCTTTAACAGCATAATAATATTCGTTTTTCGCGGGGATGACAATGACGCCGAGAACGGCTTGATGTTGATAGCTCAAAGCAATGTTGGTGGTGAACTCATCGTTCTTCGCCACAAAGTCTTTGGTTCCGTCGACCGGATCGATGATCCAGACATAATCGTTGTTCAAACGTGCCAAGTCATCATCGCTCTCTTCGGTTAAGAAAGCATACGAAGGAAACGCTTTTTGAAGCATGGCACGAATGATGTCATCGGCGTGACGATCGGCCAGAGTCACCGGGGATTGGTCGTCTTTGATTTCAACGGCAAATCCTTCCTTATAGATCTTCATGATTTCGATTTGTGCGGCTAAACCCGCCTCAATCGCCGCTTTAAGTTCTTTTTCCCACATCTTAGTGTCTTCCTTGCAAAACCACGTTACCTAAGGCTTCCAGCACCTGGGGAACGTTGTCGAGAGAAGTTAGGGTGCAACCCGCGGCGTTTTCATGACCGCCTCCGCCGAATTGACGGGCAACCGGTTGAATGTTATAGCCTTCGATGCTCCGCATCTCGACATAAATATCTTTTCCGTCGTCGGCAAAGATGACCCAAATCGGGCATCCTTTGACATTGGCGATGGCATTGACCATGTTTGCGGCTTTATGGGCAAACACTTGATAGGCGTCAACAGTCTCTTTCTTGATGACCATGTAGGCGACGCCATTAGGCGCTTTGGAAAAGTTCATCGAAATGAATCCGCGAAGCCGTAAATCGCGCTCTTCGACGGAATATAAAACTTCATAAATGGAAGCGAGATTGGCGCCTTGGTCGAGTAAAAACGCCATCCGCGAAAAGGTCGTTGCACCGACCGAACCGAATTGGAACCGTCCGGTATCAGTCACCAAGCCCAAACAAAGGGCGTTGGCGCCCGAAACAGAAATTTTGAGATGATGCTCGATGACAAAACCGGCAATCATGTCGCAGACCGCCAAAGCGTCTTTTTCAATCCATTCCAGATCCGCCCAAGAGCCGTCCGGAACGTGATGGTCGATTTTTACGGTCATCCGTGCCGACGCATAGCGTTGATCTTCGATACGCGCGGTATTGCCCACATCGACGATGATGGCTAAAGAACCGGCGATGACGGAATCATCGACCT
>CAZKHP010000101.1:0-4119 GCA_964552695.1 uncultured Staphylococcaceae bacterium
ATGCTCCTAAAAAACCTCTTAAAGAAATCAAATGATAAAAAAAGCGGTTCTAAGTGGAACCGCCTTTGATTCTTTTTTAAAATTTTGATGAGGACTAGGGTTTTGAAGTTATTCGTGTTCTGAGCCACAGCCCCCACCATGACAATGTCCGGCTCCTTCACCATGTCCTTCATGATGATGGCACTCCTGTTCACTGGAAGTTTCCAAATGACCGGAAAGGAAGGATTCGACTTGTTGATCGACCGGCCCGACCGCTCCCGAAATCACTTCAAGCCCGATTTCCGCAAACGCATTGCGCGCGCCACCTCCGATGCCTCCGCAAATGAGGGTGGTCACACCCAAGTCCGAAAGAAGACCGACGAGGGCTCCGTGGCCGGCGCCATTGGAATCGACGACTTCCGATTTCACGATTTTGTTTTCTTCAATCTCAAAAATTTTAAACTGGGCGGTTCGTCCAAAATGTTGAAAAACGGATCCGTTTTCATACGTTACTGCAATTTTCATTGTTTGATTTCCTTTCATTGAACGTTCTTTTTTTTGATCTTCTTCGGCAAGGGTTTTTAACGCGAAATGGCCACCGGCAATGGCAAGATCCAAGTTCTCAATCAAGAATCGGGCAATCTTGCGTCGGGCTTCGGCGTAAAGGCTTTGGACGGTTCCCCTTCCTACGTTCATGTGATCCGCACACGCTTCTTGGGTCATGCCCAAATAATCGATTTGGCGGATGGTTTCGAATTCTTCCAAGGTTAAAACGACCGACATCTCGGAGGTTTTCTTGGGACATGCGCAAAAATGAACCCTTTGGGGCATGGTACCAATCATTTTCGGTTTTTCCGGTCGCGGCAAAATCATGCACCTCGCTTCAAAGACAAGGTCATCATATCATATTATTGGCATATGTCAATAACTAGTGTGGCTTATTGCAAGAAAACAAGATAGATTGCAAAAAAATGAAGTAATGTTCCTAAGAACACGAAGATGTGCCAAACAAAATGGGAGTATTTGAACAGGTGTAAAGCATAGAAGAGAACCCCCACCGTATAGGCAACGCCTCCGCCTAAAATAAGAAAGAAGGCCAAACTAGAGAAGGCGTATAGGGGTTGAAAGAAGACGACACCGCTCCAGCCGAGAATGAGATACATGGCTAAGTGGACGTAGGTGTATTTGTGGATGTTCGTGGCTTTCAAGACGATGCCTAAGGCAATGAGTGCCCATTGCACGGCCAACATAATCCAACCTAAGGGTTTTTGGACAAACAAAATCAAGATGGGAGAATAGGTGGCGCCAATAAGGACATAAATCGACACATGGTCGAAGCGTTTGAAGACGCGTTTGACTTTGGAATCGTTTTTAAAGGCGTGGTAAAGCGTAGACATCGTATAAAGAAGAATGATGCCAAGGCCGAAGATGAGGGAACTGAGTGTTTCCAGTAAGGTCGTACTTTTGATGAGCATCAGGATGAGACCGGCGATGCCGAATAAGCCGGCCACACCGTGGGAAATGGCGTTGGCGATTTCTTCGCCGAGGGATTGCCGTTTGGATAAAGCCATAGTACCTCCGTCGTCTTTCTAAAAGAAAGCAGTCGTAAAGACAATCTTGATTATACGAGAACAGAAACGCTTTGAGTATCCTTTTTTTTAGCAAAAGAAAAAGTCGCCGAAGCGACTTTCTTTACTTAGCCAACGATCTTCTTAACGCTCGCGGCTCTGGGGCCCCGTGGGGAATCGATGACTTCTAATTCGACTTTGTCGCCGATTTCAGCGGTTTTCTCCGCATCGAGGATGGAGGAGAAATGGAAGAAGACGTCTTTGCCTTCTTCGGTCGTAATGAAGCCGAAGCCACGGTTTTTGTTAAAATTCTTGACTGTGCCTTTCATAGAACGAACCCTTTCTGAATATTTCGAAAAAAAACATCCTTGTAGGTTAAATATTCGTTAGTCTACGAAATTATCGTAGCACGATTTATCGAAAAACCCTAATTTGCCCAAAAAAGAAAAAAGCCGCCGAAGCGACTTTTTAGTTCTTGTGGACGGAGACCAACTAGATCTTGTGGATGTTGGTAGCTCTTTGACCGCGGGGGGATTCTTCAACATCGAATTCGACTTTTTCGCCGGCATCGATGGTCTTGAAGGAATTCATGACTAACGACGAATAATGGAAAAAGACATCTTTGCCTTCGCTCGTAGTGATGAAGCCGAAGCCTTTGTCCTTATTGAACATTTTGACTGTGCCTTTCATGTGACCGTAACCTTTCTGAACTTCTTGGTAATTTTTTTGCTAAGTAAACACATCATTCGTTTGTCTACGGCATAACCTTATCACGCCACGGGGGAAATATCTAGTTAAATGTTTTTATTTTTGATAATTCGTCTTGTTTCTTCACTTAAGGAAACAAGCGGGACAAAAAAAGACCTCGTAAGAGGCCTTCTAAAGTAGATCGAGGAGATGTTTGACACCCATTTGGTTGTTCGAGGGAGTAACGATGTTGGCTTTTTCCAAAAGCGGTTGGACCGCGTTGGCCACCGCCGCTTTATAAGCACAGTGGTCGAACATCGGAATGTCGATGTAGGAATCGCCGATGCATAGCGTGTTTCCGCTTTTCACTTGGATCGTTTCCAAGAGGAAGTCGATGGCTTTGCCTTTATTGACGAGGGCGCTATAGACTTCGATGTAATGATCGGTGTTGTGGATGATGGAAACGTCCGGATAAAGAGATGTCAGATGCGCATACAAGCGGTCCAATTCTTCTTTATCCCCTAACAAGATCATCTTGATAAGGTTCTTGGTGAACACTTCGCGGACGTCTTTGAAGACGATCGGCGACATTTGGAGAATCTTCTTTTCGGTTTCCAGGTACGGTGTCTCTAATGTGCCGGAATACCATTCATCGGGCGTATAGAAATTAAGCGAGACGTTCGGGAAATGTTGAAGCACTTCTTGGCTGATGGCCCAGGCATGGTCTTTTTCCAGAGGTTCTTTGAAAAGGACTTTACCGTTAGGCAATGCGATGAGCGCTCCGTTCATAGAAACAAGCGGCGTATCCAATCCCAAAGCGTCGTAGACCCGGCGCATCCCGGAAATATTACGTCCCGTGATCAAAAAGAAAGGAATGCGCCCTTTGATGCGCGCCACCGAGGCCACCGTTTCCGGTGATAAGCGGCTGTCCGAATCTATCAACGTGCCATCGATATCGCAAAAAATCGCTTGGATGTTTTTTAAATCTTTGGGGTCGATATGAAACGTGATGGGTTCTGACATGGGGTCTCCTTCTTTTCGTGCTATGACAATGAACGACTAGAGTTTTAAGCTTCCTTGGGCAAGCAAATGTCCGCTCTTGCGGCTGAAAATCAAGATTTCTTTGCCGACGACTTCGACGTTGACGGCTTGGTCAATCTTATAGTCGATACCGCCGAAGACGACACCGGTCAAGAGGAAGTTGCCGATTTGGAATTTAACTGTGGTTTCCATACCGGAAGGCATGGCGCTATAGACGCTGGCGTGGATCGGTCCTTTGTCATCGACGCGGAGGAATTCCGGACGGATGGCAACGACGAAATCATCCTCGCCGAGAACCAGGTTCGCATCTTCGATTTCTTCATCGACTTGAGCCACATGGTATTTGAACTTGGCATCTTTGTTTTCTTTTTCGATGACCACGCCTTCGACCGACGTGGCTTTGTTGAGCGAAGCCCAATCGAGCGGTTGATTCGGAACGAACGTGGCTTTGTGGTCTTTGAAGAACGAGACTTCGAGATTGCCATTGGCAAGGGCTTTGCCTTTGGCGTTAATCAGGTTGATCGCCGGGTTTCCGACAAAGTCGGCGACGAATAAGTTGATCGGCTTTTTGTAAAGATCGAGCGGAGCATCATATTGTTGAAGCACCCCGTTATTGATTAAACAGATTTTGGTGGCCAAGGTCATGGCTTCCAATTGGTCGTGGGTGACGTAAACGAACGTGCTGCCGGTATCGGCGTGGAGCCGTTTGAGTTCGGAGCGCATTTCTAAACGCAACTTTGCATCGAGGTTGCTGAGGGGTTCATCCATGAACAAGACTTTGGGTTCGGGCGCTAACGTACGGGCGATAGCCACGCGTTGTTGTTGACCGCCGGAGAGTTCGTTG
>CAZKHP010000102.1:0-4062 GCA_964552695.1 uncultured Staphylococcaceae bacterium
AAACGTATCCTCAACGGCATTGTAGAAGAAAATGACACACCTTCTTAAAAGTGGGCAATATAAGTAGAATATTTTTAAAACATGAGTAAAATAATTACCCATAAATGAGTATTTTTAGTTCCTTCGTTTCTTTGAATGAAGCGTTGGCGAAAAAACGCTATTTCTTTTCCTTTTATGGTTTTTCACGACTAAGAAAAAAACTCGGCAAATTCGAACTTTATCGTAGATACTCCATAAAAATTATCTATTGATTTTTGATAGGGTTTAGCCCAATATTAAAAAATGGAATAGGCTTGACGGAAAACAAGGTTTTCCAAGCTCTGTTCACGAAGTTTCAAGTACGCTGTCGGCGCATGCCGAGCGTCAGTAAAGGAGAAAAAGAAACTATGTGGTGGGTCTATGCTCTGATTGCTGCCTTCGTCCTCTTCCTCCTCTTTCTCATTTCCTACGTCAAGGTCGGACCTGATAAAGTCTGCATCATTTCCGGTCCGCACAAATCGAGAATGGTCACCGGGCGGGCGACGCTTAGAATTCCGTTCATCGAGCGGATCGACATCCTCTCGCTCGATTTGATTCAAGTCGATATCCAAACCGAATCGGCGGTCCCGACCAACGAATTCATTAACATCTTCGTTGACGGTGTCGCCAACATCAAAATCGGTTCCAACGATGAAAGCATCAAAAAAGCCGCGGAAATTTTCTTAAACCGCAAACACGATGATATCCGTAAGATTGCCAAAGAAGTGCTCGAAGGCAACCTCCGTGAAATCGTCGGTCAAATGAAGTTGAAAGAACTCGTTCAAAACCGCGACAAATTCGCTGAAAAAGTCCAATCCTCCGCTGCAGACGATATGAAACGGATGGGACTTGAAATCGTCAACATTACGATTCAAAACTTCCGCGATGAAAATAACGTCATCCAAGACCTGGGTGTCGATAACATCTCGCAAATCCGTAAAGACGCCTCGATTGCCAAAGCCAACAGCGAAAAAGAAGTCAAGATTGCCTCTTCCGAAGCCGATGAGTTGGCCAACGAAGCGCGCATTAAAGCCGAGCTGAAGATTGAAGAACAAAACACCGAACTGGCCCTCAAGAAAGCCGCTTTGAAACAACAAGCGGATATCGCCAAGGCCACCGCGGACGCTTCCTACTCGATTCAAGAAGCCGAACAAAGCAAATTGATCAACGTTGCCAAACAAGACGCGCAGATTGCCAACACCGTGAAGCAAGTCGAATTGGCTGCCCGTCAAGCCGAAGTTCAAGAAAAGGCCCTTGAAGCCCGCATTAAGAAACAAGCCGACGCGGAACGCTATGCCGCCGAACAAGCCGCCAACGCCGAACTCTACAAACGGACTAAAGAAGCCGAAGCCGCGTTAGCCGAACAAAAATTGGCCGCCGAAGCCTTAAAAGCCAGTGCCGACGCCGAACGGTTCGCCGCGGAACAAAAAGCCGCCGGTATCGCTGCGGTCGGTGCGGCCGAAGCCGAAGCCATCGCCAAGAAAGCGGACGCCATGAAGAAAATGGAAAACGCCGCTATCTTACAATTGGTGCTCGATTCCAAAGTCTTGCCCGAAATCGTCGGTGCCGCAGCTGCTCCTCTGGCGCAAACCGATCATATTACGATGTACGGCTCGGATAACTCCACCAAGCTCGTGAGCGACGTCATGACCTCCACCTCCAAAATCTTGGAAGGCGTCAAAGGTTCGACGGGACTCGATCTGGCCAGTCTTTTAGCCGGAGCCTTAGGTGGAAAAATTCTTGCCGAAAAGCCCGTTGAAAAGAAAGAAGAATAGTTTTTACTACGAACCTCGCTTACTCACCGTAGGCGAGGTTTTTTTATTGTGTATTTTTAATGAAATACGCTATAATGCGTATGCGGTGGTGAACAACCTTCCGCATCTGGGGATGTCATGGTTTCGACAGGGGTCGGCCTGGCTCTGGTTGCAGTCGAGTGGCGACGTAATCGCCAAAACAAATTATCTGGCAACAGAAATTTATCCTTCGCTGCTGCTTAACTAGCACCTAACATTGGTACCGCCTAAGGCGGAACAGCGCGCTTCCGGGAAGCGGGTCTCTAGCGTCCCGAGCAAGTGCCATAATAAGAGAATAAGCCTTGCCTATGGTCATAGGGTGAGGACGAAAACGTTCATGACCTCGCACGTTCCTCATTCGTCGATATTGAGGGGCGTGTTAAACCCAATATCGTCTAAACTGTAGACGCCTTTGTGGGGCCACCTTTGGACCGGAGTTCGACTCTCCGCATCTCCACCAAATGACAAAAAAGCCCGAATATATCGGGTTTTTTATTTTTTAAGGGGACAATAAAGGGACGGCGATGGAAAAAGAAAGGAGGGTTGCAGTACACTAGAGTATTCCTTGTTGTATGCATTGTTACCATTTGAAACTGTGCGGTAACATTAAAATACTAATGAAGAAATAATCATGGGAAAAACAACTAATAATAAGGATGATAAATTCGGCGGCCCTTGGACAAGAGAAAAACTTATTATAATTGAAGAATACCTAAAAAGTTATTTGAAAGTTTTAAAAAACTGTCAGTTTTCAAATTTAACGTTTGATTCGGCAAGTGTTTATGAATTTGTCGAAACTGCGCCACCTTAATGCACCTACCAGCTTTCATTCATCGGTTTTTCCCGTCCATATCAATGTTTCTAGTCATGCTAAAAAGAAATTTCCCCGCCGAACTTTTCAGGCTTAACGCAACGTCGCCTCGCCGTGCCCTCGCCTTTTTAGAATTTATCTACGGAATCGTTTAAAATTAATGTTGCCGGGAGGTATTTCGCAAACGCCCAACGCCTCCAGCAATGCCCCTCCATGGAGTTTTCTGAACACTTGGATGGGAGTCTGGTTGCCTTGGGATTTCCTTGGGTAACTGTTCATCTGGGAGAACATTTCAGTGAGGTCTTCACGGGACACACTGTCGATGCTTCTCCCTTTTTCTAACTGGAACCGGAGGATTTCGTGATTCCGCTCGCAACCGCCTTTTTGCCCTGAACGGTACGGGTCGCAGTAGAACGTCCGGAACCGCGCGACCCCTGTGATGGGATCAGCCTCAATCTCCGGCAACCCCTGGAACTCGACCCCGTTATCCGTCAGAATCACGTCGAACAGCCTAGGAGCATGGAGCTCGCACGCACCGCAGAACTCGACCACCGTCTGGTTGACGTACCCGGAACCTTTCAGGATTTTGTACCCGAACTGGATTTTGGTCCTCGGGTCGAAGATGGTCAGAACCGTATGTTTGTCCTCGATTGTCCCCATGACCGTGTCGAGCTCCAAACGCCGGTGCCCGCCGCTCGCCATGTAGGCCACATAGTCTTGGTACATCCGCTTGTAGAGCAACCCCGCGTCGCAGTACCGTCTCACGGTCGATGCCGACAGCCCGATGGACGAGCTGTGAAGCGCCGCTTCGATCGACTGCCCCGCCTTGACCTTGGGTGAGATTTCCGCTTCAATCCGCTTGACGTTTTCTGCCTTCTTATCGTTCCTTTTTATTGAGTCGCGAAGATGCGCCCGGTAATGCCACTCGGCTTGGTAGGCGTCATAGAAAACCTTGTCTTTCCCGCAACACTGGTTGAGATGCGGGCACCCGTTGCAACGATGGGGGAACGGCTCGAGCCGCTTGCAAGGAATCTCCTTGTTTTTGGTTATGAACGACCCCTTGATGGGTTTTGGAGCCCTCCTGATTTCCCTGACCACCGTGCTTGCTGAGACCCCGAGATGATCTGCAATCGCACGTGCCGAGACATCTTGATTCGTATCGACTATATATTGGATTTTCACTCTGTCCTCGAAGCATAAATGCCTGAACATAATTGCTCCTTTCTTGTCGGGGACACGGCAAAAAGAATATACCATCGTTCCTTTCTAGGTTATTGCACACTGTATTGCATTTACTTTGGAAATTAACGACCGTCTCTTTTGCACATTTGCCTCATTGCCCTTTTGCCGATAAACTCCTATAATTTTGGGATGGTGACCTTATGAACGAACTACAAAAAGTCCAGCTTGATCTACTGAAAGAATTTATTCGCGTGTGTG
>CAZKHP010000103.1:0-4023 GCA_964552695.1 uncultured Staphylococcaceae bacterium
CCTCAGAAGCCCTACTTCCGTATCAACGGAGTGACGGAGCATTTGAGACCGTGATTAACAAAGTCGGGAAAACCTACCGAGAACTCAGTTTTACCGCCTTAGTGGCCTTCGGATGGATGAAAGCTGTGCGGTTAGGCTATCTCGATAAGAAATACCTAGAACCCGCTCTAAAGGCCTATAAATGCGTTGTGGATGCATTGGAATTCAAAAACAATCACGTCTATATGCCTGAGATCAGCGGACCGACGACACCGTTACCTTTATTTCCGTATCTCGGTTATGCTTGGTTACCGAAAAAACGGAACTGGTCGTATGGGATTGCGCCGCTGGTATACGCAGCAATCGAGTTTGATCAAATAGCCCAAAAACATTAACCACTTTGGCAAAACACATTCAGCTATAAAGAAAAGGACCATCACCGAGATTGGTGGTCTTTTTCATATTGCTTCAATAGACTAACGGCATAGGCGGCGCGGTCGAAGGCTTCACGGTCGACTCTAGCAAAAAAATTGAGTTTATCATAGGGAGGATAATCAATCAGGGGTTGTTGGGGTATGTCCTGTTGAATCACATTGGTTTGGGTCAAAAGACCCGCAACCAAGAGCATAACTTCGCAACCGTAAGAACAAGCGAGTTCAGCACCAAATTTCACGCCAAAAATATGGCCTTTTATCCGCATGATTCCTTCCAACAAATGTTGGTAATCCTCAGCGAACACTCTTCCTTTCGATAATATAGAGGCCGCGCAACGAAAGGTATCGAGGAGGCACTCAGTTGGTGAAACCGAAAGCCCGCGATAGGCAATTTCCAACATCGCGATGGTTTCATATGTGGTTTTGATTGCCTCAAAATCCGAGGCTTCCCGAAATAAGGTGGCTACATCAAAAAATTGTTTAATAACTTCCATTTTCTTATCAAGAACGGGTTTATCTGGACGAGTAGTCAAATAATGAATTCCAACCGTATTAGGAGCAAAAGCAGTCAGTTTGTCACCAAGAATCGAATCAATGGAAGGAATGCGCGTGTGAGTGGGTTCTCCCTCCGTTTGAAAGAAATCGCACTTGATTTCTTTTGATAAAACCACGGAATAGGGACTATCTTCGAAAACAACATCGAGAAGAATGGTGCTTTCTTTTCCCGTGATGATCGAGTGATAAAAAATTGGTAATGTTTTTTCACAATGCCACTGACTCCTTTTCGGCGGTCTTCTTCAAACCGCTCAAACGGGAATAGTGTTGAGGCTTTATCAATGAAAGGTTCGATATCAAGCTCGGGATCCACAAGAATATCAATGTCCGTGGAGAGACGCATCGGTCGTTTCAAAAGGAACATCAAACTGGTTCCGCCTTTAAAAATGAAAGGTGTCTCAACACGAGCCAAGGCATCTAAAAGGCCGAAAGCAAAAAGGGTCTTTTCCATGATTGAGGGATCTAAATGTCTTCCCTTTGATATACTCTTTAGATATTCGAGTGTAAAATTTCCTTTTGCAAACATAATTTCTCCTTAAAAAGATTGGTTGGGGTTGGAACCCACATATTCTCGAACAGAGATTAAACAGCCCCGTCGTTTTGCATAAGCAAATAGCGTGCTTCTATTGACCGTATAATTTTTCAATGCGCCTTCAAAAATCGCATCGATTTCGGAAGGACTAACTATTTCTTTGATTAAGTCATCGCAACACACATCCACGAGAAGCTTTTCGAGGCGAATATGAAAACTATCGGATTGGCTCGGGCTTCGGGAAAATGCATCTCTGACGATAATTAGGTTATCCCCACTGTATTTATTCAGTTCATGTTTGGTCGGTTCCCATAAGATGCGTGAAGGGATTCTGTCTTTTAGACGATCAAACACAAATTCGGACATGCCTTTTTCGGTTTCAACAAAGACGATGTTACGACCTATTTGATGATTTATCCACTCATTCAACATAATCGTCTCCCAAACAATCAATTTGCCCGGAGCACCCTCCTTGCGACAAAACCGTTCAATGGATTGGGCCTCTGGCGAACGGAAAAAGTAAACGAAATCATTGGCTTGTCCCTTTTGGTAGGTGCCTTTCCCGACTCGGGTAAGTTGTCCCTCTTTAATGAGAGAATATATAATCCATCGGCATGCCGCATCGGTGTAATGAGGAAAAACAACGCGGATGATGCTAAACAATTCTTGACTTGTTAGGCGCTTATTTTCTGGTATTCGATTATTGATTTCTTGTGTTTTCATTTATAATCACCGCTTTCAGTATACAAAAGGTAGCGTAAAAAGCAACAGAGTAATTTGCCATTTTTTATAATTTTTGGCATTTTACTTTTAAAATTTTAGTTTTTGATTCTTTCCAAATTCACAAAACCAGAAAGCCTCTTCCAAGTCATTATCGAAAAGATATCTTAAACTGATGTTGACCTTATAGGAGGAGAGCTTATGAATAACAGAAATCCCAAAATCGATGAATACATTCAAAAGACCAAACGCTGGAAAGAAGAATACACAGCGCTCCGTGAACTTTTACTTCAAAGCGAACTCAAAGAAGAACTGAAATGGTACAATCCTTGCTACACCCTCAACAACGTCAATCTCATCATGATTGGGGGATTCAAAGAATTCATTTCCTTGAGCTTCTTTAACGGAGCCATCCTTAAAGATCCCTATGGGGTTTTAGACAAACCAGGAGAAAACTCCCAAGCGGTCCGTTTCTTCAAATTTCATAACGTCCAACAAATCAAAGATAGCGAAGCCATCATCAAGGAATACATACAAGCGTCGATTGATGCCGAAAAAGCAGGACTCAAAGTCGATTTCTCGGAGAAAAAAGAATTAGTTTATGTTCAAGAACTTCAAGATAAACTCGCAAAAGACAAAGCATTCAAAGAAGCCTTTGAGAAACTGACACCGGGAAGACGAAGAGCCTACAACCTCTTCTTTAGCGCTCCCAAGCAATCCATCACACGGATTCAACGTATTGATAAGATGACCCCCAAAGATTCTAGAAGGCAAAGGATTCAACGACTAAATTAAAAGGCAGGTACCCAATTGTATCTGCCTTTTTTTGATTATGCTGCTTTGATGTATTTTTTCTTTTTGACCAACCAAACGAACATGCCGAATGTCAACAAACTGTCGAGGGCGGTACCTCCCGCGAACATTAAGGCAATCAGAGTCAAATTAGGCTGATAGATACCTGTGACGTAAAGAATGAAGAGGCCACCATAAAACACCGTGTTAATGACAATGGATTGGAAGAGCATATATTCGGTTTTGCCAATGCCATAGAAGATGCTGTCAACAATGTTGTTAAAGGCAAAGAGAACATAGAACCCTACGGATAATAAGGCAAGACGATACACTTCTTCAGCGTTGCTGATATTCATCACGTTTTTGATAAACGGAAGCCATCCGGGAATAGTAACAAACCATAGAACCACGACGATTAAGGTCAATAAGCCATAGCCCCATGTTTTTTCTTTGATTGTCTTTTCGCCATTGGCCGCAGCATCGCTTTTGATCAATGAACCCAGTTGCAGGATGGGTAGTAAGAGCCAGCCCCAAATAAAGTTATTGGTAACCCAGAAGGTTCCTTGTTCTCCCACCACATTGACCATACGCACGACCATTAACATAAATGCAAGGTTCCGAACAAAGCTTTCAAGGCCCGAATAACCGCCGACTTTTCCCCATTTCTTCATCCATACAAATTGAAGAGGGAGTTTTTTTGAAAAAACGGGAATGCCTTGGGCGTTGAGGATAATGAAGGCGACAACAAGAACCACAACGTTGACGATGATATTGGTGAATGCGATTCCGTTGACCCCTAAATTGAGTGAGAACGGTAATTGGCTGATGAAGAAAGTATCCAAAAGAATTGTTAAGACCATCTGTACACCCAAAATGATATAAAGAACTTTTTCGCGTTTCATCGTAATCAACGCCATGGTGATGAATTGAGTCAGGGTTGAAAAGACGTTTGCGAGTGTTTCCAGACGGATATAAGTAACGGTTTCATCCACCAATGTGACATTTTGGGCC
>CAZKHP010000104.1:0-4011 GCA_964552695.1 uncultured Staphylococcaceae bacterium
TATATGGATAACGCGATGACTTCGGGCGATCGTCCCTTCCCGTCTTGGGTTTTATTTTCACCCACGACCCCGTTTATGGAAGACCCCACATTGTATTACCCGATCCTTGAAAAACTGACGGCGTTTTTATCTAAAAAACCCAAAAACAAAGCCGAACGGGAATTGAAAATCGCCCTCGAAGGTGAACTCAGCGAACCTCAATATCTGGAAATCCCGATGGAATTTACCGAAGGTAAGCTGGTGTATTTATCGATGGTGTATGTCCGGCCCACCCATTTACCGGCGTTTCATCTGGGTTTACTTCCTTTGATGATCAACAAAACCATCACTCCGGAGGTCATGTATTTACCCGACCGTTTCTGGACCGACGACTTCAAAGCCCAATATTTCAAATAGGAGACGTCCATGAAAACCTTACTGTATTTTGAAAACCAAAAAGCCATCAAAGTATCCGGCATCGGACGCGCCATGCGTCACCAGAAAAAAGCACTGACTTTAGCGGGTGTGCCTTTTACCATGGACCCCAAAGAAAGTTACGATCTTGCCCACGTCAACACCATCTTTTTAAAATCCTACCGCATCGTCAAGCATTGCCGACGGAAGGGCATCCCCGTGATTGTCCATGGCCATTCCACGTTGGAAGATTTCAAAAATTCGTTCAAAGGCTATAAACTCATGTCGATTTGGTTTAACCAACAACTGCTCAAAGTGTATCGCCATGCGGATTTGATCATCACCCCGACGGTCTATTCCAAACAATTGATTGATCATTACAAACTCGGAGTGAAAGTCATTCCCATTTCCAACGGCATCGATCTCCAAGAATATGCTTATGACGAAAAGAAAGTCCAAGCGTTCAAAGATTACTTCCATTTAACCAACCAAAAAGTGGTCATCGGCATTGGCTTACTTTTTGCCCGTAAAGGCATTCACGATTTCTTTGAAATCGCCCGTAAGAATCCGGAAATCACCTTTATTTGGTTCGGCCATTTAGCCCCGTCTTTGGTTTCCGATCAAATCAAAAAAGCCATCAAGAACCGTCCGAACAACGCTTTAATGCCCGGCTATATCGATAATGACATCATCAAAGGCGCCTATCACTACGCCGAATGTTTGATGTTCACCTCGTATGAAGAAACCGAAGGCATCGTCGTCTTGGAAGCGTTGGCCTCAAAATGCCCCGTGCTCTGCCGCGATATCGGAGTCTACGCCGATTGGCTCCAAGACGGACGCGATTGTTATAAAGCCAAAGACAATGACGAATTCAGCGAAAAGCTGCATTTCATCATGACGAACGACACGAAAAAAGTCACCGAAGCGGGCTATCATCTCGCCGAAGAACGATCACTTGAAAAAGTCGGCCAAGAGTTGAAAGCAGCCTACGAATCGTTACTCAAAAAATAAGGAGATTTTATGATTTTCAAAATGGTGCATTATAACTTCAATGTCGCGGATGTCGAAAAAAGCATCCGTTTTTACCACGAAGCCTTCGGTCTCAATGAAGTCCGTCGGAAAGTCAAAGACGCTTTTACGATCGTTTTTATGGGTGATGGCATCACCGGCTTTGAATTGGAACTCACACAACTCAATAACCATCCTCAAAAATATGAACTGGGCGAAAACGAGATGCATTTAGCCTTCCGTGTCGATGACTTTGAAGACGCTCACAAAAAACATCAAGCGATGGGAATCATCTGCTACGAAAACCCGATGATGGGTATATATTTCGTTGAAGATCCCGATGGGTACTGGCTTGAAGTGGTGCCCACCAGAAAGTGAGGAATGTATGGAAAGCAACATCAGCCCGAAAACCCTAAAAATCATTGAAGCGATGCAACAAGGCGAAGTCACCGAAAGTTTGGTCTACGCCGGCATTGCCAAACACTGCAAAGACCCTGCGAATAAAGCGATTCTTGAAAAGATTGCCTCGGATGAAGCCCGCCACGGGAAACTCTGGCAAAAATATACCGGCAAGACCGTCAAACCCAATAAACGGAGGGCCCATTGGTTCATTTTCCTCAGCCGCCTTTTAGGTTTCACCTTTGCTATTCGTCGAATGGAAAACGGAGAAGATGCCGCTCAAGACATTTACCGTGAAGTGGCGAAAGAAATCCCTGAAGCCATACAAATCGAAAGCGATGAAAAGAAACACGAAGAAGAATTGATTTCGATGCTTGACGAAGAACGGCTTCGTTTCGTCGGTGCGGTCGTCTTAGGTCTGAACGATGCTTTGGTCGAACTCACCGGTGCACTCGCCGGATTCACGATGGCCTATGGCCAAAACATCAAGTTGATTGCTTTTTCGGGCTTAATCACCGGCCTTGCCGCGGCGTTATCGATGGCGGCCTCCGCATATTTATCGGCTTCGGCGGATAACGACAAGGATTCCAAAAAATCGGCGGTCTATACCGGCGTTGCCTATTTGATTACGGTTATGTTACTCGTCGCTCCTTATCTCATCTTCGGCTATCTCAATGTTCCTAACGGCAAATGGTATGCTTTAGCCATCATGCTTTCGATCGTGATTTTGATCATTGCCGGATTCAACTACTACATCTCCGTGGCCAAACGCCTCAAATTCCGTCGTCGGTTTTTGGAGATGTTCTTCATCTCTTTGGGCGTCACGGCGATTTCCTTTCTCATCGGCTTATTGGTCAATAAGGTCTTTGGCATCACGATTTAATGAAAACAAACGCACTTTTTTCTAGCGACCGAAAATATCGCTATGTCCTAACGCGGCAGTGGGATGAAACTCTGCCCGTTTTGGTGTATGTGCTTTTGAACCCCAGTACCGCAGATGAAACCACCAACGATCCGACCATTTCCCGTTGCATCGACATTGCCCGCTATAACGGTTTTGGCGGAATCTCGGTGATGAATCTTTTCGCGTATCGCGCCACCGAACCCTGCGACCTCAAAAAAGGGTGCGACCCGGTCGGTCCGGATAACGACCGTTATTTAAAAGAAATCTCGGATCATCAGAAGATTGTGGTGGCTTGGGGCAACCATGGTGCCTTCATGGACCGAAGCAAAGAAGTCTTGAAGGTGCTTGAGGGCAAGAACCTTTGGTGTGTGGCCAAAAACGCGTCAGGGGAGCCCAAACACCCGCTCTACGTGAAAACAGCCACCCCGTTTATTCCCTTTCGTTAATCACGGCCTTTTGGGCCGTTTTTTGTTTAAAAAACTAAACGCTGTCCGTTTCCTGTAGTGGATTGCGCGCATTCAATGCTATTGTAAGTAATAACGCCGTCAAAAATCGACGCATAAGGAGTCCTTGCATGAAAATCAGCGAGATTGTTTATAAGCCACTCGATGAAGTCAAAGCTTATCCTCGTTACGACCTCAACGAGTTGCCCAAGAAGATGAAGTGGTTTTTAAAACCGGTCGCTTGGCTTTTGGCCTTCCCCGAAACCATCGCTTGCCACACCAAAGTCCGTAAGCACGGCATGAAAGGTCTTAAAGGCGGGTATCTGCTTTTGTGCAACCACAACAGTTTCTTTGATTTCAAAGTGGCCACCAAAGCCCTATTTCCCCGCGGAGCCAACTATGTCGTCGCCATCGACGGTTTCATCAACCGCGAAAAATTGCTTCGCAATGTCGGCTGTATCTGCAAGCGGAAATTCATCCCGGATGCCGGCCTAGTCAAACAACTCAAATACAGCATTTTCCATAACCATTACATCGCCGCGGTTTACCCCGAAGCCCGTTATTCCCTCACGGGAACAACCTCCATTCTTCCGGATAGCTTAGGTAAAATGATCAAACTCTTCAAAGCCCCGGTGGTCACCCTGATCTGTCATGGCAATCACCTCCGTCAACCGGTGTGGAACCTCAAGAAACGAAAGATTCATACGTCCGCGGATATGACCTATATCCTTACGCCCGATGACATCGAAAAAATGAGCGTTGAAGAAATCAACGAAAAAGTCAAAGGCGCGTTCTATTACGACGATTACGAATACCAACTCTTGAATCACATCCAAATCAAAGAGAAGTTCCGCGCTGAACATA
>CAZKHP010000105.1:0-3990 GCA_964552695.1 uncultured Staphylococcaceae bacterium
AGAAGGGAAAACAAAAAAATGCGTAAATTTTTAACGATGATCCTAACCTTGAGTACGATTCTAATGGTTGCGTGCACCCCTTCAGACGACTCGAGTACTTCGAGTTCGTATTCCGTCCCTCGTTATACGATTACCTTTTCTTCTTCCCCGGGGTGGCCAGTGGCTCCGATGACCTATAACGAAGGTGAAGAAGCATATCCACCCACCGAACCAACCGCATCGCCGTACATTTTTGATGGTTGGTATTATGATAGTGCCCTCACCCGTGAAGTGGATTGGCCGATTGTTGTGGTGGGCTCTCTCACTCTTTATTCCAAATGGGTGTACTCCCGTGACTATTTTTTCTCCGCCCGAGACGCCACGAAGAATAGCAGCCAGTTTGAATATGATTATCATCTCGATGTCACGTCTCAACTCGGACCTAAGCTTGGCCCGATTTCCACCCTCGATGGAAACGTCAAGTTCCATGAATTCGCGCAACCTTCCTACGTCGTCACCGAAACACGAAGCGGTTTTTACGTTGGCGATGGGACGGTATATAAAGTCAAAAACGGAACGGCTTTAGACACGTATCGCGTCAATTCCGATTCCATCATGATGAATTATTCTCAAGAAACCGTCGATTCCGATCTCCGTTATGAAAGTTCTTCCTTTGCCAAGTCCCTGTTCGAGTTTAACCCAGATCAGATTGAGTATTTAGACGATATCGGCGCCGGAAACTATCGAATCCATTTCACAGCCGCCGGCAACACACTCGTCGAGGATACGTTCGCTTCCTTGAATCATCCCTTCGCAACATCCCTAAGAGCTTATTGGTTGGCCACACCTTCCTGGCAGAAAGATGCCAATCTGTGGGTTTGGGTGAGCTTTGCCCAACGGAAAATCCAAACCTACCACTTCCGTTTCTCGTTAGGGAAAGAAGGTAACTTTTTGGGTTTCGAGTATTCCCTGAATTTCACCCATGTCGGTAGCGGTGTCTCGCCAAGTGCCCCGTCATTCCCAGGGCTTTCTTTGACCCCGCTTGATCGACAAAGCCGATTGGACGAGATTACCAGCCATCTGACCAGTTATCGCAACGCGATCTATTCGGGTTATGATTATCGGCTCGACACCGAAATCGGCTATCTCGCAAAAACGCCGATCCAATCGACCACTTGGGGCCGCACGATGCGAAAAGTCGATGGCGGCGTCACGTATTTTTGGAACCTTGTCCGCTTTGACAGCGACTACAAAAACAGCGACCTTTATAGCAGTAAGGGTATCGTCGATTATGAACGCTATCGCGTCAAATACGCGAATCAAGAAGTTTACGATATTGAAAACAAGCTTTACCCGCTCGAAAATGTTTACTCCAAAATCGAAGATTATGATAACGAAGCTTTGGATGCTTTCTATATGCTTCTTCCCAATAGTTATTTCGTGACTGGCAATTTCTCAGCAATTCAAACCACGACTGAAGCAGCGGTAAAAACATATTCCATGAGCCTGAATCTTGAGGGATTACAAAATTTCCTTGATTTCTTGGACCAATCTATTCGGACCGATGTGAATAACGTGCATGAGGTCAACATTTTCAATGATCTGACGGATCTCACTTTCAAGAATGCCAAATTTGATTTGGTTTTCGAAAACAATGTCTTAACTTCGATTTCCATCAACATTGAGGGGTGCTATCAGGGAGCTTATCCTGATACTTCCTTTGAAGGCCCCGTGGATTTCCAAATCAAACTGGAACTGACACCGAATACCCTTTGGGATGATTATCTCGTTCCCACCCAAAATAGCGAAGTCAACCTATCCAAATATTAAATAGCCTTTTATAGACTCTTTGAAATAAAGTGGGGAAAATTGGGGAATTCCAAAGCAACTCACTAAATCTATGAAATAAAGTGGGGAGACTTGAAAAGCGATTTTCAAGTCTCTTTTTTATTGGCTTTTGAGTAGGTCAGGATAAGCATCGAGCGTTTACGAAACCTCTCGAAATTTCGATATCCATAGGCTGCCTTAGTTATTGATTTAATGTGATTGTTGATGTTTTCGGCGACCCCATTGTGGTAGCGGATATTGTTTTGAGTTTTGCTGAAAGCATTGGCGATTTCGACTCTCCATTTATGATACGAACGGCCGACTTCTTGGATGATTGGAGACGAACATTGGATTAAGTTCGAACTGATCCGTTGCAGAAATTTCAGTGCTTCATCAAAGGTATATCGATCCTGGTAATTCATCAAGTCCTGAAGTGTGTTATGCGCGGACCAAAGGGATTGGTCGAGTTGAATGCATCGCTTCAACAAATAGTCGTAATGAAACATCTCGCCTGTTTGTTGGTAGGTATAAAAACGGTCCGGGACTTTGCTGTAGCGGCATAAAAAGAGTTTCCAGTTCTTTTTCATGAAGTTATATTCGGGGGAATCTTTTCGGGTCAAGAGATTCATCGTGCGGACCCTGACGACATTGATGGCCGTGGTCAATAAACGAATGACGTGGAACATATCGACGATGTGGGTCGCACCGGGGAAGTAGGTATGAATGGCCGTGGAGTACCCGTCATACATGTCGGAAATAGCGATTTTGACCTTATTTCTCTCGAAAACGTTGATTTTGGAGAAATATTCTCGTAAGTAGGGCATTTGGCGGGAGATGATGATATCGACGATTTCGCGACGGTGAAAATCATAGAGGATACAGACATATTTAGAATCGGCATCGGTTTGGAAACGAATCTCATCGACGCATAAAACTTCGGGCAAATTGCGGCGAGGGACCACCTTAATTTTCTCGTCAAAGATTTGGATGATTCGGTTGACGCTTAATCCATATCGTTTAGCGATGTCGGAGAACGTTATCTTGGCGGTGAACTCTTTGCATATAAGCTGTAATGTCTGATTGCTGGTTTTCGAATAGGGCTCAATCCCATATAACGGCGGGGTGAACGTCTGACCACAGGAGCGACATTTGAAGCGGACCTTTTTAACACGGAGAATATCGGTGATGTGATTGGTTTCCGAGCAGTTGATCTCAGCGGTGAAGTAGCCCTTGATGTAAACTTCCGGAGAGGAACATTTTTTGCAAGGTACTTTATCTTTGATCTGATCCACTTCATAGATAAAGCCATGTTCCGTTTTAATGGGCTCATTCACACGATTCACAAAATTGCTTGGATCCAAGCCAAGCCTTAAAAGCAACGAATTATAATCCATATAAAAACTCCTTTATAGACCTTAAACCAAGTATACAAAGGAGTGATGAAGTGACCAAATCTATGAAGAAGAGTGGGGAATGATTATTTTTTGTCCCCACTTAATTTCAAAGAGCCCTTTTATAAAAACCAATGGCCTCGTGAATCTTCCGAGGCCTTTTTTGTCGAGATTCATTGGCAAATATTGAAAAACAGGCAAGGGCTTTCTTCGCAAATTCTGAAGCATTTGCATCCGTAATATGCGATAATCATAGCGATTATGAAACCAAATACCGCTGAAGAAGCACGCCTTAAGGCGACCTTAGAAAAAACCGAACATGCCACAGATGCCGATGCCCTCTTCTTACGGACCGAAACGTTTATTTGCTTAGGCCGTAACAAAGAAGCCCTCGAATGCATCCAAAAGAATGCGTCCATCCTTGAGAAGGATTTGGAACGTCTTTTCCCGTTGCATATCGAACTCTTACTTGCCTTCCAAGACTATGATGGCGCTCTCGAAGCGGTCAAACATTACGCGGATTTACCTTACTTTAATCAAGCGGTGGAAGAGATGATCCGCGAGTACCCCAAGAAGATCCGTGATCTCGAGAAGAAACGCTATCAAAAATCAACCTTGGACGTCGCCACGATTAAAGCCAACCTACTGAGCCAAAATGCTGCCCATGTACTCTTAGGTTTACAAGATGCCACGTATCTCGGCTATCAACCGTTTCTTAAAGAAATTCTTTCCGTCCTCTCCTCCGATTTGAATGATTATGTGCGGACTTTTGCCTTACTCGTCCTCGTGGACG
>CAZKHP010000106.1:0-3945 GCA_964552695.1 uncultured Staphylococcaceae bacterium
CTTTTCGTTTGGAAATGTTTAGAACATGAACAAAGCGGCCAGAGCAGCCAGAATGACAAGACCGAAAATGACGGTAAAAACGATGCCGACGATTTTCGTCCAAAGACGTGCACTGGTAATCGCAACCGCCGAAAAGATGATTCCGAAAATGGCGGGAAATACCGGCAAGAAAACCACAATGAGTAAGGAAGCCGCCGAAAAGAAAGCGAGAAAAACGGCGGCCAGCCAGTTGCTGGTCCCTCCGTTTTCGGCGGCAATGACCATTTGTTGGAAAATGTAAATCGAAAGCCCATAGGTCAACACGAGCCAACCCATAGCGATGCAAGCAAAGATAAACGCTGTCAGCCGATTCTTTTTCATAAACATCCTCCACTAATATATTAACTGTTTGAGCGGGTTTTTTATTGTTTTTGTTTTAAACGAACGAAAAAAGGACCGCGAACGGTCCTTTATCGACGTATTAGAGAACGACTTTCCAAAGTCCGTGAAGGTTGCAGTATTCGTAAACTTCAAGAACTTTTTCGCCTTCGGTCAAGGCAAATTCTAAGTGGGGTTTGAG
Source organism: uncultured Staphylococcaceae bacterium (assembly GCA_964552695.1). Classification (GTDB taxonomy): domain Bacteria; phylum Bacillota_I; class Bacilli_A; order RFN20; family CAG-826; genus CALMWE01. The sequence continues at coordinate 560 of CAZKHP010000106.1, forward strand.
GCCCGGAGAGAGTTCCTTACGATGACCGCCTTGATTGGTCTTGACATAAATCCATTGGATGAAGTGTTCGGGAAGCATCGGGTGTGGGACGCTGCCGACATCGACCTTCACTAAATGGCCTTCGACATGAACGACGGGAATGTGTTTTTCTTTCGAGGCATCGACAGTATTCGCGACAAGTTCTTTCATTTCTTCGCCACAGCAAACGGGGGTCACGCCGGAATCATGAACCATCCCAACGATATTTCCGCAATGTGGACAACGATAAAATTTGACTTTCATAGATAAATCCTCCTGTTTTTATTATAGAGGAAATAAAAAAATAGGGAATGGTGATGCTTAAACGGAGGGGGCTCCATTTATGTTTTCAGAAACTCGGGAAAGGTTGAATCTTCGAGTCATTTACCTTAATATAAAAAGCGTTGCATCACAAAGTGAGGTTAAATCCATGATCTTTTCCGGAATCCCTGCATTTACGACGAGCATGACCGTCGTTTTATGCATTTTCATCGTCACCTACATCTTGCTGTTAGTTTTCTCAGACTATCGAGCGTATATTGCGGCAGGCGCTGCCGTTGTCTATGTGGCTTTAGGAATTGCCAATGTCATACCGATGACCCCCTTGGATGCTTTGACCAGCATTGAATGGAACGTCATCCTCATGATTCTCGGTACAATGGGCGTCGTCGGTTTGTTCATCGAATCGAAAATGCCTGCGCTTCTGGCTGAAAAAATCATCGAAAAGTCCGCGGATGTCCGCATTGCTGTCATCGGTTTAACCGTCTTTGCCGGTTTAATCTCCGCATTCGTCGATAACGTGGCTACCGTGCTCATGGTCGCTCCGATCGCCTTGGTCGTGTGCAAGAAGCTCAAAATCAACCCCGTTCCCGTTGTGATTGCCATCGCTGTCGCTTCCAACTTGGAAGGTGCGGCGACATTGGTCGGCGACACCACGTCTATCCTACTTGGCCAATACGCCGGGATGAACTTCTTTGATTTCTTCTTCTATGAAGGAAACATTTCGTTATTCTGGGTCAACCAAATCGGTTTGATTGCCGCAACGCTCGTGCTTTTCTTCATTTTCCGCAAACAACGTGAAAAAATCATCATTACCGAAAAGACGGAAGTCACTGATTACCTTCCGACCGTTTTAATGATTTCGGTCGTCGTACTCTTGATCGTTGCCTCGTTCTTACCGGCCAATATGACCCACCCGCTCATCAATGGCTTTATCTGTGTCGGTTTGATGCTCATCGGCGTCATTTGGAGAATCGCCAAGAAAAAGAAACTTTCTGCGGCCGTCGATGTCTTCAAGAGCATTGACTTCCTCACGCTGTTATTGCTCGCCGGCATTTTCATCATCGTCGAAGCCTTGGTCAAAGTGGGCATCATCACTTGGATTGGTGAAGCCTTGACTGCGGTTTCCGGAGGGAACGTCTTCCTTGCCTACACGATGATTGTTTGGATTTCCGTCTTCTTATCGGCTTTCATCGATAACATCCCGTATGTGGCGATGATGCTTCCGGTCGTTACCTTAATTGCTTCGAACTTAGGCGTTAATCCGACCTTGTTCTACTTCGGTTTACTCTGTGGGGCGACTTTAGGAGGAAATCTTACTCCGATTGGCGCTTCCGCCAATATCACGGCGATCGGCATTCTCCGCAAGGAAGGCCACAAGGTCAAAACCTGGGACTTCATGCGAATCGGTATCCCCTACACGTTAACAGCAGTGACCGTCGCTTACATTCTCATCTGGTTCATTTGGAAATAATTAAAAGGCTACCACGAGGTAGCCCTCTTTTTACTTTGTTCTTAAAATAACCGTTTCGTAAGGTCGGAGTTTTTTGACTCCGTCATAGAGTGGGGACACATAATTTCCCAGCAACTTCACGCCTTTGAGGGCGATTTTCAAGCGATGCGGTTTATGATCCATATTGGCCACGATTTGCACCGTTTCGTTTCCATCGCTTCGTTCAAAGGCAAGGACCTTTTTGCCGATATGCAAGGTTTTGAAAGTTCCGTCTTGAAGCGAAGGCGTCAGCGACTTTAAAGCCAATAGGGTTCGGTAATAGCTCCGAATCGAATCCGGATCTTGAGTTTCGGCTTCGACATTGATCGTGGTGAAATTCGGATTGCTCATCAGCCACGGAGCAACGGTAGAGAAGCCTCCGTTGGTGGCGTTTTTCCATTGCATTGGGGTCCGGGCGTGGTCACGAGTGAAATTCATGACCCAATGCCACGCGAGTTTTTTGCCAATATGGAACTTTCGAAGCAGGTTGTAGACATTGACGCTGCTGATATCGCGCAGTTGCGATAAATCCGTAAACGGAACATTGGTCATACCGATTTCTTGTCCTTCGAAAATGAAGGGCGTTCCGCGTAAAGTCAAAAGCACCGTGGCGAGCATCTTTCCGGACTCTTTCCGGTACTTTCCGACATCGCCAAAGCGGGATAACGAACGCGGTTGATCGTGGTTTTCGAAGAATAACGTATTCCAGTCAACCTGTTCTTGCCATTTGATGAGGGCGTTGATCATCCGTTGAGGGTTGTATTTCCGTTTCCATAAGGGCAAAAGGAAATAATCCGATTCGGTATGTTCAAACGGGAATACCGTGGAGAGTTCCCCTTGCGTAAATGTCTTCGCGTTTTCAATGTCGACATCCGCGGTTTCCCCCACCGTGTAGGCATGGTAAGGTTCAAACACTTCGTCGTGGAATTCTTTCAAGATGGCGTGACACCCGGGTCTGGACAAGAAATGTTCTTTGCCGCGTTTATACACCGCGGGTTTTCCATCTGCGAAACTCTCTTTATAAATCATGTTAATGACATCACAGCGGAATCCCGAGGCACCTAAATCGAGCCAGAAACGAAGGATTTTTTTAACTTCTTCGATGACTTTCGGATTCCGATAATTCAAGTCCACTTGTTTGCGGGTGAACAAATGCAAATAGTAGAGACCGTTTTCGGGACATTTTTCCCAAGCGCTTCCGGTGAACATGCTTTGCCAATTATTCGGAGGCAATTCTTTTCCGTTTTTCTTGGTCTTGCCTTGTTGCCAAATGTAGTAATCATGGTAGGGGGAATCGAGTTTTTTGCTTTCGATGAACCACGGATGTTCATCGCTGGTATGGTTGATGACGAGATCCATAATCACGTGGATATCGCGTTTTTTGGCTTCTGCAAAAAGACGTTTCATGTCTTCAAGCGTTCCATATTCCGGGTTGATATCGTAGTAATCCGAAATATCATAACCCATGTCGTCGTTGGGGGATTTATAGACCGGCGAAAGCCAAATGCCTCCGATGCCTAAATCTTTGAGATAATCCAATTTCGAGATGATCCCGGGAATGTCACCGATGCCATCATTGTTGGAGTCGCAAAAACTC
>CAZKHP010000107.1:0-3933 GCA_964552695.1 uncultured Staphylococcaceae bacterium
ATGTCCATCATCGTCGGTGTGGGTCTCCCGCAACTCTCGTTTGAACGTAATTTAATCCGTGATTACCACGACGCCAAAGGGGAAAACGGTTATGAATTCTCCTATGTCAATCCGGGCATGAACCGGGTTATGCAGGCAGTGGGCCGCGTCATCCGCAGCGAACACGATAAAGGCATCATCCTTTTGATCGATGACCGCTTCTTACAAAGACGCTACCGCGACCTCTTCAAACACGAGTGGTCCGATTACCAAGTCGTAACCTCGCAAGACGACGTCCGTTTCCTCAGCGAAAAGTTCTGGGATCAATGGTCAAAATAAGTTTTTTGTTTTCTCCCTTTATGAAAATAAAAGTATGCTATAATAACTCGCAGCAAAGGAGCGTGAACCCATGGGATACGATCAAAGTAAAATCCGTAATTTCTCGATTATCGCCCACATCGACCATGGCAAGTCCACGCTGGCCGACCGTATTTTGGAGTTGACCGGAACCATTGCCAAACGCGAGATGATGGACCAAGTGCTCGACTCCATGGATTTGGAACGTGAACGCGGCATCACCATCAAGCTCAACGCCGTCACGCTCAACTATCACGCCCTCGATGGGAATGACTATGTCTTCAACCTCATCGACACTCCGGGGCACGTCGACTTTACCTACGAAGTTTCCCGTTCTTTGGCCGCCTGTGAAGGCGCCCTTTTAGTGGTGGATGCTTCTCAAGGCGTCGAAGCCCAAACCTTAGCCAACGTGTATCTCGCCGTCGATAACGATTTAACGATCGTTCCGGTGATTAATAAAATTGATTTACCCAGCGCCCGTCCCGAACTGGCCAAAAAAGAAATCCAAGACCGCATCGGCATTCCCGCCGAAAACGCCCTCATGATTTCGGCCAAAACCGGACTTAATGTCGACCAAGTCCTCGAAGCCATCGTCCGTGAGGTTCCGCCTCCCAGCGGCGAACTCTATGCCCCCTTAAGAGCCCTTGTCTTCGACTCTTTTTACGATTCCTACCGTGGCGTCGTCGTGCTTGTCCGTATCAAAGAAGGTCATGTCCAAGTGGGGGATACCATCCGTTTGATGGCCGCCAATAAGGACTACCTCGTCATCGAAGTCGGCGTCCGCACACCCAAAGAAGAAAAACGCGAAATCCTCCGCAGCGGGGAAGTCGGTTATATTGCCGCCCAAATCCGCGACATCAAAGACGTCCACCCCGGCGAAACCGTGACGCTTGCCAAAGATCCGGCCAAAGAAATGCTGCCCGGTTACCGCCATCTCAATCCGATGGTCTACTGCGGCTTATATCCCGTCGATTCGAAGAAATATTTAGACCTCAAAGAAGCGCTTGAGAAACTCTGTCTCAACGATGCTTCCTTACAATTTGAACCCGAAACATCCCAAGCGTTGGGCTTTGGTTTCCGCTGCGGCTTCTTAGGCTTACTGCATATGGACGTGGTCCAAGAACGCCTCGAGCGCGAATACAACCTCGATTTGATTTTGACCGCGCCGAGCGTCATTTATCACGTTTTCCTGACCAACGGGACGATGCTCAATCTTGATAACCCGTCCAAACTTCCGGACCTGACGTTGGTCAAAGAAATCCAAGAGCCGTTTGTCAGTGCTTCGATCATGACCCCGAAAGAATACGTCGGCGTGATCATGGAACTGTGCCAAACCCGCCGTGGCATTTACGTTGACCTCGAGTATTTTGACGATACCCGGATGATTTTGAAGTACGAACTTCCGCTTGCGGAAATCGTTTACAACTTCTTCGACAAACTCAAGAGCTATTCCAAGGGTTATGCCTCGTTTGACTACCAATTCAGCGATTATAAGGCTTCCAACCTCGCCAAAATGGACATTCTCCTCAACGGCGAAGTGGTGGACGCACTTTCAAGCATTGTCTTCAAAGGCAGCGCCTACCAACGCGGTTTGGCCATTGTCAGCAAGCTCAAAGACATCATTCCCCGACAACAATTCGAAGTTCCCGTGCAAGCTTCGCTGAACGGCAAAGTCATCGCCCGGGCCGATATCAAAGCCATGCGCAAAGACGTGTTAGCCAAGTGCTATGGTGGCGATATTTCCCGTAAACGGAAACTTCTCGATAAACAAAAAGAGGGCAAAAAACGGATGAAATCCATCGGCTCGGTGGACGTTCCGCAAGAAGCTTTCATGACGGTTTTATCGATTGGGGACGACGATTAAATATAGATTATATCTATATAAGTCGTTTTTTGGGTCTTTGCCAACCTAGGCCTAGTAGGAAATTAGTAATTCGTGGTTTTCTTAATTTACTTTTAAGAAGTTCCACGATAGAATAATTTACGAGGTGACGTTTATGGCGAATAGCGATCTGCCGATTCGTTTTAGCGATGAGACCTATGCCACGAAGTTCGAAGTTTCCAAAGCCTTGGGAACCTCGCTGGTGGATACGATTTGGTCGAACATTTTGAATTACCGCAGTCATTTTACCCGCGTCCTTTCGTTGCGCAACATCGAAAAGAATCCGCTCAACGTGGTTTTGACCCCGTCGATTCTCGAACGGTGCAACGCTCTGGAACGGAAACTGAACAAGGTTTTCCTCCGTTATGCCCGTATGGACGAAAATGATCCCGGTAAACGCAAAATCAAGGTCGACAATTATGCCAAAATCCTTTATTGGGTCGCCAAAAAATACAACCTCACTGTGTCCGAAAGCTTCCTTCACACCCTGATTTTAAGCAATATCTCCGCGTTAACCCCGGAACAAATGATTTTACAACGCTACCAAGACGCCTTAAAAACCTTGGAAAGCCATCCCCATGATCCGCTCGATGAAAACTTCTTTGCCAATATGTACTCGATTTTGACGGGAAACCCTGAATTGGTCAGCCTCTACCGCGAAAACGAAATCGGCGATGTCGGCCAAAAAGCGCTCATCGGAAGAATGTACGCCGCTGCGCCGGTGGAACGCCTTCCCGAGATGATGGAAAACTACCTGGATTTCATCACCAACAGCGAACTTGGAACCGTCGTTAAAGCGATCCTTACTTATTTCTTCTTCGTGTATGTCAAACCGTTTGAATACCACAGCGAAGAAATGGCCATTTTATGTGCCAAATGCACGCTCGCTCATGGCGATTATGACGAATTGGCCGCGATTTTGGACCTCGAAAGCTTGCTCTCGTATAACCAAGATCAATTGAGTCGCATCTTCACCGAAGTCCAAAAAACCAATGACACGACCTATTTGCTCGTTTATGTTCTGGACCTGACCGAATCGATTGCCACGGACTTGCTCGACCGCATGACCAACCTCAGCATGAGCAACGTCAAGTCGGAATTCTATGAAGCGGAACGTCCCGCACCTAAACCCGTAGAAGTGGCTAAACCCGCTCCTGAAGTGGTGAAACCCGTCGTCGAACCCCAACGCGTTTATGAAAAACCGGTAGAAACGCCGAAACCTGTCGAAGTCGCTCCGGCCAAACCGCGTGAAACCGTCGCTCCGACACCCGCACCCGTCGTGGAAAAGCCCGTCGAAGTCGCTAAACCGGCAGTGGCCCCAGTTCCCAGTTATGAAAATTCCGCTCCGTTAGAAGGCCTCAACTTTGAAATGAAAGTAGCGCTTCCCACGATGCCCATCGGACTCGATGAAAAAGATGCCGCGCGCATTGAAGAGAACCTACTGGAAATCAATCCTAAGCTCAAACGCGGCGAAGCCTATTTCTATGCCCGTCACTGCACAATCGGCAAATACTATACGATTGCCCAATATAAAAAGACACTCGGATGCGCCTATGAAACCGCGCGAACCTCCATGGATCATCTCGTTTATGAAGGCTACTACCGCAAAGAGATGCTGAAAAACAAGTTTATCTACACCCCCATTCCTCGTCGGTAGGAAGGAGAAACTATATGATCTTATCGAGTTTATTAGACAATCCTATCTTTATTATCGT
>CAZKHP010000108.1:0-3896 GCA_964552695.1 uncultured Staphylococcaceae bacterium
ATCGCATCAAAAAGATTTCCAAAGCCGAAGCAGGCATCGCCGCGAGCAACATCGCGCTTCGTAAACTCCAACATAAACTTTTAGGCAACCACATCCGTTACTGCATTTCCGGTGGCGGTGCTTTGTCGTATACGACGTTACAAACCATCAACGGCATCGGCTATCCGCTCTATAACGGGTACGGTTTGACCGAAGTGGGCGTCACCTCCGTGGAATTGGTTCCGGAAGTCTTGCAACGTTTGAAAAATTCCATTGGAAAGCCGCTTTTCGGAGTGCAGTACAAGATTCTTCCTTCGGAAAATGACCATCCCTTGTTAGGCGAACTCCTAATTCAAACGCCCACCATCCACCGCTATGAAATTAAAAAAGGCGAGATGGTTCCTACGGTTTTAACGGACGGCTACTTCCATACCGGGGATATCGCCAGCACCGATGCTTCGGGGAATTATTGGATCAAAGGCCGTATCAAAGACATCATCATCAATCCCAATGGCGAAAACGTCTATCCCGAAGAAATCGAAATCCTTTTCAAAGCGATTCCCGAGGTGACCAACTGCGCGGTTTTGGGGATGCCTGGCGCAGGCGCCAAAGAAAAAATCACGTTGGTCTTGGAACTCGCTTCGAAACCTACGTCCGAACAATTAGAGTCCTTGAAAAACGCGGTGAAAAACGTGAATGTCACGCTGCCCGCTTATAAGCAAGTCGAAGCCACCTATATCATTAAGGATAAATTACCGATTTCGGCGTCGATGAAAGTGCAAAAATTTATCCTTCGCGATTGGCTTTTACAATCCGTCGAACGGTTCCAAGAAATCGGCGAAGCGCGGTTCATTGATTTTGCTTCGTATCCCGCGGAATTAATTGATACGCTTTTAAAACAAGTTCGGGGTTTATTTGCCGATGCCCTGCTGCTTCCGGAAGACAAACTGAGCGACGCCGGCCATTTCGTCAACGATTTTGGCGGCGATTCGCTTTCGTATACCGAGCTCATTTCGAACATGGAAGAAACGTTTGACATCGCGTTTGCCGAAGAAGTCTTTGGGCAATTGGTCAGCATCAATGACTTTGTCGGAGAAATCGCGAAATATAAAACAACCACAAAATCATAGGAGGACATTGTTTTATGCAGCCGATCAAAAAATGGCAAGAGCCGCTTTTCGCCCTAGGGGGTTTTGGTACCGCCTTCGTCTACACGCTTCAATCCGCATGGCTTTACGACCGCTACAACAGCGGCGTTTTGTTGGTCTTGCCGATCCTGTGGATGGTTCTACTCACGATCGCCAGTGTTTTGGATGGTCTGGTCGACGTTCCCATCGCGACCTTATCCGACCGCCTTCAAGCGAAAACGAAAAACCGTTATATCTTAATTGCCATCGCGATTATTCCGTGTTTGTTATCCTTTATAGGTATGTGGATTCCGATCGGCGGATCGATTGCCTGGCTTAATGTCGTGTGGGTCTTCTTCTGCTCCGTCATTTTCTTTGCTTCGTACACCCTTTTGGCGGTCCCGTATTTGTCCGCCCTTTCGGATATGGTCGATGGCCCCAGAGCGCGAATCCGCGTGACCACCTGGCAAGCTTTCTTTAACACCATCGGGTATTGCTTAGCGTATGCCTTGATGCCGCTACTGTTCACACTCGTGGCGAAAACCCAATCGATGGGTCTCGAATACATGAACGCGATTATGTATGTCGCCCTCGCTTGCTCACCCTTTATTTTATTGATGCTCATCCCCTACTTCGTGATCTTCCGTAAACGGGCCAAATTGGAACAAGCTCAACCCACACCGGAAAGTATCGAAAAAGCCAAACATCTTTCGATCATCGAAAGTCTCAAAGTCGTGTTCAAAAACAAAGAATTCCGCAACTACGTGATTGTGCTTGTGTTCTATTTCACCGGACTGCAGATTTTCCTCGGTGGCATGGGCCATCTGAACAAAGCCGTGATGGGCTTGGACGGATGGTTGATCACCGTAATGAATACTGCCGCATTTGCTCCGATTCCACTCATGCTTTGGATCTATAACCGGATTAACCGGAAATGGGGTTTACGTGTGGCCCTTCGCTGTGCCTTTGTGGCGTTTGCCCTGGCCATGGCCGGTTTCAGTGCCGCGTGGATTCAATGGACCGGTTCGCAAATGGTTTCGTTCTACATCGGTTTAGGCGCGTCCACCATCGGCAGCTTTGCCATCGGCGCGTTCTTCTCGATTCCGTATATGATGCCTAGCCAAATCGCCGCGGACGAAGCTCAAAAAACCGGCACCAACCATGTCGGTATGTACTTTGCCGTTCAAGGTCTGATTAACCAAATCATCGGAGCCGTTGCCGGTTCGGTCATTGTTCCGTTGCTTCTTTTGATCCATCCGTCGGGACATGCCACTTATGTCGAAGGCGGCGAAACCTTAATTGACTATTCCGGTGCTGTTTTATACGGCCCCGTCGCTATTTTACTGATGGCCGGAGCGTTCATTTTCGTCGGTCGTTTCAAAGACTATCGCATCGGTTCGCCGACTTCAGAAAAAGTCGCCAAGGAATAAACCGCATGTTTCTGGTATGGTTCGTCAAGATTACCGCCGCTCCTTTTCTGCTCCTGTATTTTAAGTTGAAATTACGGGGCAAAAAGCGCGCCGGCAAAATTCAAGGAAAAACAATTATTATCGCTAACCATACCTCTACGTGGGATGCCGTTTTGATGAATTATATTTTTCCGATGAAACGGATTTATTTTATGACCGCGGATCGGATGTTTACCTTTACCCCCATCTTCAGTTGGTTCTTAAAAGTCCTCGGAGCGTTTCCGACCCGTCGCGAAAAGACGGATTTAAACGCCATTTCCAGTGGCACTGCCATCTTAAGAGACGATAAAATCTTAGGTATCTTTCCTGAAGGGAAACGTTCCTTGACCAACGAAATGTTGAAGTTCAAACCAGGGGTGGCATTGCTAGCCCTCAATAATAACGCCCCGATTATTCCTATTTATCACACTGGCAAATATGGCTTTTTCCATCAAAAGAAGGCTGTTGTCGGTGAACGCATCTATCTCAGCGATTACTGCAGTGAAAAACATCCCGACGAAGAAACCGTGCGTTCGTTATGCGCCATGATTGAACAAAAAATGGCACTTTTAAAAGTGGAAGCGGAGCGTCTGTAAATGAAGAAATCCTGGAGAATCACTCAATCTGCGATGGCCGCCGCTTTGGGGTCGCTGGTGCTCTTTTTGGGGCATTCCCTGCAATTCGGCGAGTTTTTCTGGTACCTTCTGGCGTCTGCACTACTGCTTGTGGCCTTAGTCCAGACCGGTTACCTCGGCGGGTTTCTTGCTTATGCGGCTATGTTGGCGGTAACCTTCCTACTCACAAGCGATCTCTTTTTTATTATCCCGTTTGCGATTTTGGGATTGATTCCATTTGTCGAAAAGTTCCTACGCGAAGCCCATGTCGGTAAAATTCCGACCTTCATCGTCGGGATGCTTCTTTTTGATGCGACGCTTGGGGCCACGTTTTTGATTTTTGAAAACCGGCTTCTTTCGTATTTGCCGGAAGCCTTAGACGCGCTTTATCCGACCAACCACCACATCGTCCTTTACCTCATTTATCTTGCCGAAGCGTTTGTGATCGGCTTTCCTTCGTATTTGGTTTACAGTTTCGGTCTTGCCAAAGCCAACCTGAAATTGCGCTTCCTTTTAAAAAAGGACCAACGCCGTGAGACCAAAAGCGCCGAACGCGATGAAAAAAGACGACAAAAAGAGAGTATCCGGCAAGCCAAAAGGAACAAATAAAGCGTCAAATTAGTTAGACTTTATCGTACTTTTTCCCTATTTTCGGGTTTTTATCGGGAACGAAGAAAATCCCTTGCATGACCCACTTTGTTATGATACAATTCATAAGCGTATCGAAA
>CAZKHP010000109.1:0-3832 GCA_964552695.1 uncultured Staphylococcaceae bacterium
GGGTCGCTTGAATACGCGCCTTCAAGAACATTGTAGTTCGAAGGATTATAGCCCCAGTTATAAGCGGGGTTGAGTTCGTTATTGGCGGAATCAAAGAAGGGAAGGATTTGTAGGGCATTGACGCCAAGTTCTTTGAGGTGATCGTAACCGGTTGAAACCGTCACATCACCTTCGGTATAGGTCGTTCCTGCCTCAACAAGTCCTAAGTATTTGCCACGTTTGGCTTCGCTGCCATTCCAAGAGGCATCGGAGGTCAAATCGCGAACATGCATTTCGTAGACGGTTAAATCCGTTGGCGCTTCAATATCTTCAAAGGCTAAAGTATCCCAACCTTCGGGGTTGAGCGTATCAAAGTCGAGGATTTGGCCACGGAATCCGTTGACCCCGGCGGCTTTGGCATAGGGATCGACGACTTCGTTGGTGCCATTGGTGTTGGTGACATTATAGGTGTAATACTTGCCCGCTAAGTCTTCGGCCACATCGACCGACCAAATGCCCTTTTCGCTCCGGGTTAGGGAGTGAACGGCAAAGAGATCATCATTCTTATCGTTGGTAATGGTGGACGGAGAACCGCCTTGATAGATGCGGAGTTCCACATCCGAGGAAGTCGGGGCCCAAAGTTTAAAGGTCGATAAAGTGGGGGTATAGGTGACGCCCAAATCATTGCCGGAGTAAACATAGTCGCTATTGAATTTGGCGGTATCAAACAGTTTATTGCTTTTCACCCATCCCGATTTCCATTCGGTATCGGTGGCTTCGAATTTGACATAAACAGAATATATCTTGGATAAGTCGGCATCATTTTCCAAAGCAAAAGAGAATCCCGAAGCGCCTCCGCTACCGGTTTTGGCAGCAACGCCATCGACGCGAAGCTCATAAGAGACAAACGGAGCGGTGGTTTCAACGGTGATATGGGTCCAATCGGTGAAATAAGTCGAGGTGACGCGGTCACCCATCGCTTCTTCTTCCGATTTAAAGATTTGGGTTTCGCCTGCAAGCAGCCAAATATCGATTTCACCCTCATCGGAAAGCGGGAAATCGACGTAACGGACCACGCGGTCGGGGCTTTGCCCATCCCAGCCGGCCTTTTTACGGATAATGAAGTTCAATTTCGAACGGGTCGCCCATTCGGTTGCAGCGTAACTTCCGTAGGCACCAAAATTATCGACCCCGTCAAAGAGGTAAATTTTGCCTTGTGCACCATCTTCCCAGAGCCATAAGCACCATTCGTCATAATTCACATCGCCACGATAGTGAAAGGTAATGGTTTCGATTTCGACATCCGGAGCACTGGAATCTTCACTTGAAGAAGTCGTGCTGGTGTTGGAAGTGGAACTCCCTGTGCTAGTTCCTCCGGAAGAGCTGGATGAACTGTTGTTTTTTTCACATCCGGATAAAGAGATGGCAAAAGCGATTCCAAAAAGAACCACCAAACGAGATAAGGTTTTATGATGCATAAGGACGCCCCCTAAAAAGTAGTATACAATAATCCATAATTTCGCGTCTATTTTCGACAAAAGAAAAACTTGCCATCCGAATTGATGCCGGCCCTGAGTGCAAATTCTCTTGGCATATTTGCGATTAAAGCTTTTTGTATTAAAATAATATTAAGCGTTTATTTGTATTCCAAAAGGCAAATAAGAAAGGAAAAATGATGAACAAGGTTTTTAAAATATTTCCTGTCGTCGCTCTTTTTGTCGGTGCTTCTTTCATGATGACGAACAAAACAAACCCAATTAGAACTGATGCTATCTATAATAATGAAGTTGTCACGATCTATCTAGATAAAACGACCACAATAGCGGGATTAGGTTGGTGGGAAACCGATGAAACCTACGCCCATGTCTGGGATGGAAACACCGACATTTACCAACAAATGGTTAAAGTTAGTCCCACTCTTTTCACTTATGATATGCCGGCAGACAAATGGGCCCTTTTTACGGAAAGTTCTAGGGGCATCGAATTTTATGTTTACAATAAAGGCTCCGATCAAAATCAAACATACTTTACTGATGGGGCTTACTTGAAGAACAATGAGCTCAATTATTTCATTTTGAAATCTGCAAATGAAGCCACAAAGCAATCCTTTGAGGTTAAAAACTATCAAGTTGAACAGGTAATTTCCGAAATATCAACCCTCACATGTTCTTCAACCCAAATTCAAGTTCAAGCAGTGGTTGATAAGTACGACGCTCTAAGAGCTTTGGGAAAAACCAATCTAAACACTTGGGAAGTTGATACAGGGGTTACTTGGTATCAACGATTATCGTATTTGGCACAACGCACTGGGGCAACATTTGGTGGTTCATCACAAAATTATTACGCCATCCCACAAAACAACAATCTCGTTTTTCTTGCCTACATTGGAATAGTCATTGGCCTTAGTAGTCTTGCTGGATTCTACTTATTAAAAACTAAGAAGCAATAAGGCCTTTGTCGCTTGTTAAGGTGATTAAAAGAGCCTGTCCGTTAAAAATGGATGGGCTTTTTCTATTTTAAAAAAATGACAATAGATTGCCCCCTTTGGAAAAATACTTCTGATAAATATAGGCAAAATAAAAGAGCACGGTTACCGCGCTCTTTTGTTTATTGGTTTTTTAACAATATTATACGTATCCAAGAGAATGGTAGTGTCCAAAATAGTAATCGTATTTTTGCTGGATGGTTAGCCCGGATACATTTGAGGCAGTCGAAGACATTGCCGTTTTTGCCCCAGAACTCAACTGATTGTATTCGAAATCCAAGACATATTTGGCTCCCACAGAGTTAAGACCACATTGCAAATCGGTTTGGAAAAGAGAAATATAAGTTGAATCCCCCCAACCACCTGCAGTCCAGCTTTTCATTGAATTGGCGACCAGGCCATCTGGAGCTAAATAGATATGATACTCATCGTATGATCCAATGGAAAACTTTGTGGTTTTTAAAGTGTCGTTAATCGTGAATGATTGCGTCGGGGTTTGGCCATCCCAAGTTGTTCTTTGCTTCAAAATATAGTTTAAAGAAGCAGTTTCGGATACACCGGTAATGTAGGAAAAAGGAAATTTGATAAAACGGCCAAAAGCATCTATGCCCCGTGCACCGGGCCATCCGTCATTGGCAGCATCAGAAGCACCATCGGGTCCAAAATTGTATTGCTTTCCCCCGTTTGAACCTGTCCAGAGCCAAAGCGAGTAACTATCGCATTCGGAAACAGTGGCACGAGTATAGTGGATCACGACAGCATCTTCAGTCATACTTTCGGAAATTCCATAGAGATAGGCATCGGCATCGGTCAGATTTTTACCACCTATAGCTAGAACTACACCAAGGGAACAAACTACGCCAAGAGCAAAGAGGGAGGCTTTCTTAAAAACTGTGGTTGTCACTGTGATCGTGATGATTCACTCCTTTGCGATACTTTTCGATAAACAAAAACGCTTAGGCGCAACAATATAACGGTATGATAACGCTTTCAATAGAAAGTGTCAAACGCAAAACCGCACATGTAAGAAAAAAGTAAATATTCCAAAAATGAGTCTCGAAATCTGTGTTTATTTATCCATTTTTAGGTCTTCATTTTGGGAAATCAAAAAAAGCCATTGCACATCAAGAAAAATTAGGGAGTCCAGAATCATTTTTTCAACGTTTTGATTGAGCTAAAAAAAGTAAAAAAACGTTACCTTAAACACTGTCAAAAAAGAAGACATATGTTGTTTTTTGTATAAAAATGAGGATTCCTTGGTGAAACAGCCCAACTGGTTTGAACATTTTTGCATATGAAAAATGGCAAACCTCATCGGCGTTTTTGGATTTCGCCACGGTCATTTTGATTTTGGCCCTTAGTTTTCTT
>CAZKHP010000110.1:0-3800 GCA_964552695.1 uncultured Staphylococcaceae bacterium
CTCCAAGGTGAATTCGCCGGGATCGTATCCATGGAGTGGTCTCACTGTTCACTCTTCCCTGTTGGACGAAGGTCCGGTTACTCTGTCTCTTCAACGTATATCCGTATTATATCAATAATAAAATGGGAATGCTAGATAACATAACGAATAGGAAAATGAACAAAAAGAGGTTGTTCCACCGCTGGATTTAAGAGAATATCACGAAAGTTGTTTTATTTTACTTCGTGTTTCAAGGTAACCCAAAGGATGTACGCTAACGAAATAAGAGCGTTCAACGGGAAGATCGTGTAGGTTCCAAAGCCAATCTCGTATAAACCCCAATATTCGATGGCAAAATGTGCATATAAAAATATCTGAAGATTGAGTTCAACATTGATATAAAAAGCGGGAATAGCGAACAAGCTTACAGTCAGTAAAATGACAGCAAAAATGAAAAATGGGTTTCTATTCGATGTAACGGAGAAATCTTTTAGAGGTGCTTTCTTTGAAAGCAGCCGGGTAAGTCCAAAAATGATGAAAGAAATAGATAAGAGGATATATAGTGCGAAAACGATGATGGGGATAAGACTTTCAATTGGTGAAATAAACGGCGGGTATCCATTTCCAAACAAAATATTCATCGGAGAATACCCAGATTCTCCAACTGTTCTCCCAAAGAAAGGGAAAAGAAAGAACGACACGAGATTTACCAATCCAAGGCAGACAAACATAATGACACTGCCTTTTTCTAAGGTATTTTTTTTCATTGATTTCTCCTTAATGGTGGGTATTTGGATTAGTTTGAAACCACATTATGTGATTTCGATGTTGTGAAAAGGATATAGGCTAACGAAATAAGAGCGTTTAACGGGAAGATGGTGTAGGTTCCAAATCCAATTCCATAGTCGCCCAATTCGGGTATCCTTATTTGGTCAGCCAAAATGATGTTGTTAATTTTAACAATGACAAAAAACACTGAGATGGCAAGAACACTTAGGGTCAGTAGAATCAAAGAAAGAACAAAAAACGGATTTTTATTCGAGGACATCGGAATTTTCTTGGTCTGCCCTTTTTTCGAAAGCAGCCGTGTGAGTCCAAGGATAATCATTGACAATGAGATAAGCACATACACAAAGTAGAAAATCTCTGGGAGGAGATCTTGGATTGAGAAGCCTCCAAGAACCAGTCGAAGTGGGCTCGGATAGATTCCATCAATGAAATAGTACGGTCCAAAGTATGGAACAAAGAAAAAAGAAAGGATATTGACGAATCCAAGGCATACAAAGACGATATTCATCACTTTTTCATTGAATACTTTTCTCATGGTTTCCTCCGATGTGAGTTAAATGAGTTAGAACTAATTGCTATGCATTCATACGCTTCTACTTAATAATACGGATAAATGGAGGAAAAATACTCGGAAATCTGAAATAAAAGAAAAAAAGTAACAATTTGTTTTGGATTCACCCATAAAAAAAGAAACGGCATGAACCGTTTCCTTAATGTTTTAGATACGAGCAACACCGCTTTGACGGGCGGCTTCGGCAACTTTTTTGATGACCGCTTCGTGAACCCGCGGATCAAACGGTGCCGGGAGGATGTACGTGGCGGATAACTTATCTCCGACGATTTCGGCAATGCCTTTGGAGGCCGCGATCATCATCGGAAGGTTGATGTCTCGGGCACGGACACTGAGAGCACCTTTGAAGATACCCGGGAAAACGAGAAGATTATTGATTTGGTTGGGAAGGTCGCTACGTCCGGTTCCCACTACTGCTGCGCCGGCTTCTAACGCATCATCGCGCGAGATTTCAGGCACTGGATTAGCAAGAGGGAAGACGATTGCATCGGAGTTCATCGAACGGACCATGTCTTTGGAGACGATGTTTCCGACAGAGACACCGATGAAGACGTCGGCGCCTTTCATGGCGACCGCTAGGGGGCCATGAAGATGCGATAAATTGGTGATTTTGGCCATCTCGGCTTGAACTGGATTCATCCAGCTTTCGCCTTCGCAGACGATGCCGAAACGATCGACCAGGGTAATATGTTTGGCACCTAATTGAAGCAAGAAGCGGGCGATGGAAATACCGGCGGCACCGGCACCATTAATGACGATTTTGACTGCGTCCATCGACTTGTTGACCACTTTGATGGCGTTCATCAAGGCCGCTCCGGCAACAATCGCGGTTCCGTGTTGGTCATCGTGGAAGACCGGGATGTCGCAGATTTCTTTCAAGCGGCGTTCGATTTCAAAACACCGGGGAGCGGATATATCTTCAAGGTTGATCCCGCCGAAGGAACCGGCGATGAGGGACACCGTACGGACGATTTCATCGGGATCTTTGGTACGTAAGCAAATCGGGAAAGCGTCAAGACCACCAAAGGTTTTCAGTAGGACGCATTTACCTTCCATGACCGGCATGCCGGCTTCAGGACCGATATCACCTAGACCTAATACGGCGGTTCCATCGGTAATCACGGCGACGATGTTTTGACGTCCGGTTAAGTCATAGCTTTTGTTGACATCTTTTTGAATTTCAAGACAGGCCTGAGCAACACCGGGAGTATAGGCGAGCGATAAATCTTCTTTGGTTTGAACTGGAACTTTGGCAATGATTTCGAGTTTGCCTTTCCATTGATAGTGTTTTTTGAGTGATTCGGTTGCGTAATCCATAAGTTTCTCCTTTATAAGAACATGGGGATGTAAGCGACGGAGTTCATCATCATCATCATGATGAAGATGAGCACGGTGACAAACGCCCCGACGTAGGGTTGACCGGTCTTCTTAAAGAAGAAGCGGTTGAAAAGCGGGAGGATGGCCATCATCGGAATGACCGACCACAGCATGTTGACGAAGAGCCATTCATCGGTGTAATAGACCGTTTTGGTCGTCGCGAACGTAATGTATTGAATGGCGAAGATCGCAAAGAGGCCGATAGTATTAGCTACCACCGCAATGAGGTTTGATTCCCACTGCTTTTGACCACGGTAACGGTTGACGAGGTTGACACGGATGCTGTTGGAGAAATAGAAGATGAAGAAGAACGGCCAGTACATCAAGGCGACAATCAGGTATTTGATTTTGAATAACGGTTTGATGGCGATGAAGAACAACCGGAAGTCGGTGTGGAAGACCCAATAATTGACCATCACCAGGAGGTAAAGTCCGGCAAAGACGGCGAAGGCGAAGAGGAGACTCTTGAGCACGCCTTTGATGGAGAGTTTAAGACCTTGGGTATTAACCATCGGTTTCTTGAACGCTTTACTGATGAGATGCGTGGCTAAGAAGATCAATAAACCGAAGGAGCCACTGACGACGGCCCAGAGCATGACGCCGTTATTCATCCGTTCGGGGAAGAACCACGTTAAGATGCCGTTATTGGCATCGGCGAACATCGTCGTTGAGAGTTTGCAGCACGGCACGTAAATCAAGCAGGCGAAGGTGGCACCGATGAGAAGTGCCCCGTAGTTGAGCCACGTGGCCAACTTGGAAGGTTTCTCGGTCAAAGCGGGTGCTTCTTTAATCATGTCTTTCTTAAAGAAAGGAATGAGTAGCAAGAGACTGGCTAAGGCGAGGATGAATAAGAACGCTCCGACAAGGGCCACACCACTGAAGAGTTCTTTAATCCACCAGGTCTGGTTCATATAACTCATGGTCATATCCAAATGCATGGCGATATCGAAGAATTCAAGGAAGTGCGCGGTCGTAATCGGATCAAACGGTTGTAAGGCGTGAATGACTTTTTCGTTATTGACGATGCGCATCGTGAAATCATAAGGATTTCCGTAGACACGCCCGATGTCGACTTCCGTGATGG